>ONBJ01000016.1 GCA_900316025.1 uncultured Eubacteriales bacterium | reverse complement strand
GATTCTATCCGCGGAGCGGCGGTGCTGCACTGCTTCAACTGGTCGTATAACGAAATCAAGAATAATCTGCCCGATATTGCGGCGGCAGGGTACACTGCGGTGCAAACCTCTCCTGTCCAAAAGCCGAAAAGCTATAAATCGAGCTATACAAGCACAAGCGGTCAGTGGTGGAAGCTCTACCAGCCGTTGACGTTGAGTGTAGCCGACGGCGGAACGTGGCTCGGGACAAAATCCGAACTGAAAGCGTTGTGCTCGGAGGCGGACAAATATAACATTAAGGTGATCGTGGATATTGTCGCAAACCACATGGCAAACAACACCTCCGGCGGCGGTTATTCCCACCTGAGCGAAAACGTGGAAAGCAATCTGAAAAACTCCGCGTATTATCACAGCGAAACCTACGGAGTCAACGATAACAGCCGCTATGAGATGACCCACGGCCATCTCGGCATGCCCGATTTGAACACCGCCAACAGCTATGTGCAAAAGCGTGTGCTGGGGTTGTTGAAGGAATGTGTGGACTGCGGCGTTGACGGCTTCCGCTTTGACGCGGCAAAGCATATCGAGCTTCCCAGCGATGATTCAAGCACCAAGAGTGAGTTTTGGCCGTACGTGATCAACGGTATCAAGAGCTACAAAAGCGACGTGTTCTGCTACGGAGAAATTCTCAACACCGCCGCGACGAGTATGTCAAACTACACCAAGTATATTGATGTAACCGACAATAAAACAGGAAACAGCGCGCTTTCCGCCGCGAAAAACAGCAATGCGTCTTCACTGGCGGCAAGCAATTATCAAATGGGCGCAGGGGCTTCTTATTCTGTACTGTGGGCGGAATCGCATGATACCTATATGCACGACGAAACCTCGGGCGTTTCCAATTCCGTCATAGCAAAGGCGTGGGCGATTACGGGCGCGAGGGCTAAATCAACCTCTCTGTATTTCGCGCGCCCGAACAGCACGATGGGACTTGCAAGCTCTGATACAAGCTGGAAAAGCACAGCCGTGAGGGAGATCAACAAATTTAAGAACTACTTTATGGGACAGAGCGAATATCTTGCATCAAGCGGTTCTATAGCTTATAACGAGCGTGGAACATCAGGTGTAGTTCTTGTAAATGTAAGCGGCGGCTCACAGCAGGTAAGCGTTAAAGCTAACAAGATGGCTGCAGGTACATATAAGGATCAGGTTACAGGCAATACATTTACAGTTGCAAACGGACAGATAAGCGGTCAGATTGGCAACACAGGTATAGCAGTTGTTTACAACGCAGGCGAAACACCTACAAATCCTCCCACAAATCCTCCCACAAATCCTCCTGTAACGTATGTAAGAGGCGATGCTAATGGTGATAACGCTGTAAATATGAAAGACTGTATCGTTATGCAGAAGGTTACTGTAGGAAGCACAACACTTTCAGGCAAAAACAAGCTTGCTGCTGATGTTGACGGAAACAGCAAGGTTACCGTTGCTGATGTAGTTGCAACTATGAGATACCTTGTAGGATATACAAACACATACAACATAGGTGCAGTTGTAACAGGCGGCGTTGACCCCACAAATCCGACAACACCTACAAGTCCTACAAGTCCGACAACACCTACAAGTCCCACAACTCCCGTAGGCGACAACGTTGTATACTTCAATCCCGGTACAGTGGCAGTCGGAAACGAAAGATGGGCTGTATATGTTTGGAAGAGCGATACTGATAACAAGTGGCTTGATATGTCAGGCTCAGGAAGCTCTTATCAGATTTCACTCCCCAGCGGATATACAAACTATATTATCGCAAGAATGAACGGTGCTACAACCGAAAATAACTGGAACAACTGTTGGAACCAGTCAGATAACCTGAAATACTCCAGCAGTACGAATTATGTAACAGCTACAGGTTGGGGTGCAGGCAATAAGTTTACAACTTCGCTTTCTTCAAAGTAATGTAAGTTGGTTTTAACCTTATAAAATTTAAGGCGGGTAACGGTCTATGCCGTTTACCCGCCTTTGCTTTTTCAAAAATTTTACACAGCTATGACAATTAAAAGTTTTGTCCACTTTTTCAAAAGTGGTGGGGTCAAGGGGCAAAGCCCATTGTGGGATTTTTAAGGGCGAAGCCCTTAAACTCATCAGGCAGAAAATTTTTCTGATACGTCAAAAAGTCGGAAAACTCAAAATGCCCGTACCGCTTTAACGGTACGGGCAAATCAAGAATAACAGCAAATTACTTGCTTTCCTCAATGTATTTAACAAGGTCGCCTACAGTCTTGAGATTTTCGATTTCGGTATCGGGGATTTCAACCTCGAACTCGTCCTCGATTGTCATAAGAAGGTCAACTACATCAAGAGAGTCAGCACCCAGGTCTTCCTGAATAGTAGTTTCCGTAGTAATTTTTTCCTCCTCAGCATCAAACTGATCAGCCAGAATGGCTTTAACCTTTTCCAGTACCATAATTTAATTCCTCCAGTTTTATTAAAATGCTCACATCGCAAGCTTTGCAGTAGACAAAGCCGCCTTTTTTTGGTACAATAACTCAAAGACGGAAGTCTTGCGGATATGAGTAAAATTGAGTACAAAATTATATTATTGATAAAACATAACTTTGTCAATATGATTCTGAAAAATTTTTAAATTATTTTGCTAAATTTTTGTAACCTATACTAAAAATCTATGAATCGAGGTAATTTTATATGTCAAAAAAGAAATATGCAGTGATAGGTCACCCCATAGGACACACGATGTCACCTTTTATACACAGCAGACTTTTTGAGCTTTCGGGAATAGAAGCAGAGTATTCTGTAATGGATATTCCTGTCGGAGAGCTGGAAAAATCCTACAAGGAAACTTTATCGGGACTGGACGGTTTTAATATTACAATTCCTCACAAGACGGCAATTATACCGTTTCTTTCGTCACTTGACAGAAAAGCCGAAATGTACGGAAGCGTAAATACTGTCGATACAGACGGAAAGGGTTATACGACCGACCCTGACGGCTTTATAAAGGCACTTGGTGCATACGGCGTAAAGCCTGACGGAAATGTTGTTATAGTCGGAACAGGCGGCGTGGCAAGAATTATGGCATTTGAAGCTGCGAAGGCAGGTGCAAATATTACAATAGCCGTAAGACACGAGGATATACATATGGTTTCGGCTCTTGCGTGTGAAATTCTTGACAAGACTATACACCCTGCCGTTTCCACCTGCTATATAGACAGAATAGAAAAGCTTGACAAGGATATAGATTTACTTGTAAATGCAACTCCTGTGGGAATGTATCCCAATGCCGACAATATGGCTGTAAACGAGAGCATAATCGAAAAATCGAAAGTTGTATTTGACGCTGTATACAATCCGCTTGAAACAAAGCTTATAAAGACGGCTAAAAAAATGGGAAAGACAGCTATAGGCGGTATGTCTATGCTTGTATGGCAGGCAGTGGAGTCACACCGTATATGGGACGGCTCTGTGTATGATAAAAAGGATATAGAAAAGCTGTGTGAAGATGCTGCCGCAGAGCTTGAAAAAATTTTCTGACCTGAAATAATGAAGGTGATTTGATTGAATAAAAAAAATATAGTTCTGTGCGGCTTTATGGGAAGCGGAAAAACAGCAGTCGGAAAGCAGCTTTCAAGACTTACAAGCCTGAATTATGTCGATATTGACAATTACATAGAACGGAAAACAGGAAAAACAATATCTGAAATATTTGCCGAAAGCGGTGAACAACATTTCAGGGATTTGGAATATGAAGCTGCAAAGGAGCTTTCATTAAAAAAAGGGTATGTTATATCCGCAGGCGGAGGAACGCTGCTGTATGAAAGAAATGTGCAGGTTCTGAAAGAAAGCTGTACCGTTATATTTCTTGATGTGCCGCTCAGTGCAATAAAATACAGGCTTCGCAACGATACAAAGCGACCTCTTCTTCAAAGACCAGATAAGGACAGGGTAATGGAGGAGCTTTACAATCAAAGAATGCCCCTGTATCTGAAAGCTGCCGACTACAGGATAGATGCAACAAAGTCGCCTATAGGGGTGGCAAAGGATATTTGTAAGATTATAAAAAAGTGATTTGTTGACTGAATATCTTTCTTAAGGTTTGTCACTGTGCGATTGCAGACATCAAAATACCTGTATTTTGATACTTTAAAGGCTTTGCCTTTAAAGCCTCGTAAACGTTCGTTTACGAGGGTCTGCAATCGCATAACTATGGGTTAAGATGAAAGCCCGAAAAAATAAGCAGGGAGGTACTGAGTGAATGAAAATTGTTATTTCAGGTCTGGGAATAATAGGCGGCTCATATGCCAAGGCGATAAAGAAATACACAGAGCATACGGTAATAGGAATAAACAGAAGTAAAGAGCCGATAGAGCTTGCATTGGAGTGCGGTGCAATAGACAGAGAGGGTACGGCTGAGGATTTAAGGGACGCAGATATGCTTATTCTGGGAACTTATCCCAAGGCGGCGGTAGAGTTTATCGAAAAGAACGGAGAATACATAAACAAGGACTGTATTGTAACGGATACCTGCGGTATAAAGTCGGAGATATGCGGTAATATGGTAAATCTTTCCGATAAGTTTGGCTTTACGTTTGTAGGAACGCACCCGATGGCAGGAAAAGAAGTAAACGGATTTTCAGCATCGGACGCAGATTTGTTTCAGGGTGCATCGTGTATAATAGTTCCGTGCAAGGCAAAGCGTAAATCGGTAGAAGCCGTAACGAATTTTGTGACATCAATCGGCTTTACACAAACCCCTGTAGTAACGCCGAAAGTACATGACAGAATGATAGCATTTACATCACAGCTACCCCATGCACTTGCCTGTGCATATGTGCTTAGTCCTGTATGCAGAAACCACAAGGGATTTTCAGCAGGAAGCTACAGAGATGTATCAAGGGTAGCGAAAATAAATGCCGAGCTATGGACTGAGCTGTTTCTTGAAAATAAAGCTCCTCTTTTGTCGGAGCTTGACACGCTTATTGATAATCTTTCAAGAATAAGGAACAGCATAGCAAACGAGGACGGTCAAAGTCTTTACCGTCAGCTCAAGGCAGGAAGAACGGTCAAGGAGGAGCTTAACGAATGAAAAAGGTACACGTTAATACGGGAAAGCCTTATGACATATTTATTGAACGTGGGATTACCGAAAACTGCGGAGAATATATAAGGAATGTTTCAAAAGCTAAAAAGGCTATGATTATATCGGACACAAATGTTTCTCCGATTTACGGCGAAAGGGTAAAAAAATCGCTTTCGGAGTTTGGGTTCGACACTTTCAGCTTTGTGTTTAAGGCAGGCGAGCAGAGCAAAAGACTTGACACTGTTTATTCTATGTACAGTGAGCTGACAGACAACGGCTTTACACGTTCGGATATAATCGTAGCCTTGGGCGGAGGTGTTACGGGTGATATGGCAGGCTTTGCTGCTGCAACATACCTGAGGGGTATTGACTTTGTTCAGATACCGACATCACTTTTATCTCAGGTGGATTCATCTGTGGGAGGAAAAACAGGAGTGGATATACCACAGGGCAAAAATCTTGTAGGAGCGTTCTGGCAGCCTTCGGCAGTTCTGATTGACCCCGATACGCTTGATACGCTCACACCTCACTTTTTTGCTGACGGAATGGGAGAAGTAATAAAATACGGCTGTATAAAAAGTACGGAGCTTTTTGACATTCTGGAAAGCTGTGATAATATAAAAAGCATAATTGACGATATTATATACCGCTGTGTAAGTATAAAGCGTGATGTCGTGGAGCGTGACGAAACGGACAAGGGAGAAAGAGCCTTGCTTAATTTCGGACATACACTTGGTCACGCAATAGAGAAAGAGCATAATTTTCAGGAAATATCACACGGACAGGCTGTCGCTGTAGGTATGGTTATGATTACAAAGGCAAGCGAAGAAAAGGGTATCAGCGAAAAGGGTACTGCAAACAGAATTTCCGAACTTTGCATAAAGTATAATCTGCCTGTTTCCGACAGAATTTCTTTGGAAAGCATAGTGAAAAGCAGTTTTTCGGATAAAAAAAGCACAGGCTCATCAATATCGCTTGTTGTGCTGGACAGGATAGGTTCAAGCAGAATTTTTTCCGTGAAAAAGGCTGATATGTTTGACTTTTGTAATGTGTAAAAAACAAATTTCAGCCGATGTTTTACCTGAATTTTGTACCTGCAGAAAGGAAGCTTGTTATATATGAGCAATATAAGGGTTATGCCGACAGTATTTAAGGGAGAGGTTACGCTGCCGCCGTCAAAAAGCGATGTACACAGAGCGATAATCTGTGCTTCTCTGGCAAGGGGAAAGAGCGTAATTTCGCCTGTAGACTATTCTCAGGATATTCTTGCTACCATAGACTGTGCGAGAGCCTTGGGAGCGGAAATAACTAAAAACGGAAATACGCTGTATATTGACGGTACGACATTGTTTTCCGAAAATAGAGCAGAGCTTGACTGTAGGGAGTCAGGTTCTACACTCAGGTTTTTTATTCCCGTAGCGGCTGTCGGAGGTGTGGAAGCGGTATTCACAGGAAAGGGCAGACTTCCGCAAAGACCTGTAGGAATTTATCTTGACTGTCTGCCGAAAGCGGGTGTCGAGTGCATAACTCAGGGAGGCTTACCGCTCAGGATAAAGGGCAGATTATCAGGCGGAGAGTTCCGCATAAAAGGAGATGTAAGCTCCCAGTTTATAACAGGACTTTTGCTTGCACTACCGCTTGCAGAGGCTTCATCAAAAATAATACTCACATCACCGCTTCAATCGGCAGGGTATATAGATATGACAATAAATACGATGTCGAAATTCGGGGTTAAGATTGAGCGTACAGAATACGGATATTTTATAAAGGGCGGTCAGAAGTACGAACCTTGCAAATACAGATGTGAGGGTGATTGGTCGCAGGCAGGATTTTTTATGGCGGCAGGAGCTTTGGGCGGAAATATCACGCTTAACGGACTTAGT
The DNA here is from genome assembly GCA_900316025.1 of uncultured Eubacteriales bacterium. Lineage (GTDB taxonomy): Bacteria > Bacillota > Clostridia > Oscillospirales > Acutalibacteraceae > CAG-964. The sequence continues at coordinate 45,042 of ONBJ01000016.1, read as the reverse complement.
ACGGAAACAGCACAGGGCGACAGTGCGTGTATTGATATTTTCAGAAAATTTGGTGCTGATGTGAAAATAAATGAAAACTCTATAGAAGTCAGCGGAAAAGATGGTCTGCACGGAACTGACATTGACGCAACGCAAATTCCCGACCTTGTTCCGATACTTGCTGTTACGGCTGCATTTGCCGAGGGAACTACAAATATATACGGAGCTGAAAGGCTTCGCATAAAGGAAAGTGACAGGCTCAAAGCTATAAGCGAAGCACTCTGCGGAATAGGTGCGGACGTTACGGAAAAAGCAGATGGTCTGATAATTCACGGAATAAAAAGTGCGGGCGGCGGCTTTGTAAACGGCTGCAACGACCACAGAATAGTTATGTCTATGGCTATAGCTGTGGCTAAATGCAGAGGAGCTATAGAGATTACCGACAGAGAAAGTATCAATAAATCTTATCCGTCATTTTTTGAGGATTACCGAAAAATCAACGGCAAATTCTGAATTTTGAAAACTTTAGTAAAAACGGAGGTGTTTGTTACGGCTAATAACAATAAAGCTTTGAGTGCTGCCAACAAAGCGAAAAAAGACGAGTTCTATACACAGCTTTCTGATATTGAAAATGAATTGCGGCATTATAAAAATCATTTTAAAGATAAGGTAGTGTTATGTAACTGCGATGACCCTTACGAAAGCAATTTTTTTAAATACTTTGCGATGAATTTCAATCATTTAGGGTTAAAAAAGCTGATATGCACCTGTTATGCAGGTTCACCGATTGTTTACACACAGCTTTCGTTGTTCGGAGAAGAAAAGGTTGTGGGTAAGGTTACGGACAGGAAACCGTATAAAATTGAGATAACGGAAGTAAAAGACCTTAACGGTGACGGTGCATTTGACTTGCAGGACGTAGAGTTATTACTGAAATCTGAAGAGGGAAAGCCAAAACTGCTGAAGGGCAACGGTGATTTCCGTTCGGAAGAATGTATAAAGTTGTTGAAAAAGGCAGATATTGTAGTAACAAATCCGCCGTTCAGTTTATTTAGGGAATATGTGGCACAGCTTATCCAATATGACAAGAAATTTATTATAATAGGAAATCAGAATGCAATTACCTATAAAGAAATTTTTCCTTTATTAAAAGAAAATAAAATGTGGATTGGCTATAAATCAGGAGATATGGCTTTTACTGTTCCTCAAAGTTATGAAGCAAGAGAAACACGCTTCTGGATAGATAAAACAGGACAAAAATGGCGTAGTATGGGTAATATTTGTTGGTTTACAAATCTTGATATTCAGAAAAGACACGAGAATTTAATACTTTATAAATCATATAACCCAGAAGAATATCCTACATATGATAATTATAATGCCATAGAAGTAAGCAAAACGGCTGAAATTCCGTTTGACTATGACGGTGTTATGGGTGTTCCCATCACTTTTATGGATAAATATAACCCTGAACAGTTTGAAATTTTGGGAATTGACGGTGGCGATATGGGAGTAAGTTATGGAGTAGGAGCTATGTTGTCGAAAGAAGAAGTAACCGCAAGATTCCAAGAACACAAAGGATTTAGACGTGGTAAATTGTGTTACAGAAATCAAAGTGGAAAATTGCAAATGTGTTACAGAAGAATACTTATTCGCAGAAAGAAGTGAACCATATGGAAATAGAATTAAAGCAAATTCCTGTAAGAGATGTTGTCAACGGCTATGCAGACAGTGCTGAAAACGGTGCTGTCGGCTATGGCGGCAAGCTGAATATAAGACCTGCTTATCAAAGAGAGTTTGTTTATAAAGAGGAACAAAGAGATGCTGTTATTCGTACGATTGTACATAATTTTCCGCTGAATGTTATGTACTGGTGCGAAAACAGTGACGGTACTTATGAACTGCTTGACGGTCAGCAGAGAACAGTCAGTTTCTGTCAGTATGTCAACGGTGATTTTTCTATTGAAAACAGATTTTTTCATAATCTTACTGAAACGGAAAAAAATCAGATATTAGACTATAAGCTGATGATTTATATTTGTAAAGGTAATGACAAAGAAAAACTTGACTGGTTTAAGACTATTAATATAGGCAGTGAGGAACTTACTAAACAGGAATTGCGTAATGCTATATATACAGGACAATGGCTGACGGACGCTAAACGTTATTTCAGTAAAAACGGCTGTGCTGCATATAAAATAGGCAATAAATTATTGTCGGGAAGCTTAATCCGTCAGGAGTATTTGCAGACCGCTATAGAATGGAAAGCCTTTTCCGAAGATAAAAATAAAACGATTGAAGCTTATATGGCTGAGCATCAGAAAGATGATAATGCTTCACCGTTATGGCTGTATTTTCAGAGTGTCATTAATTGGGTAAATACCATTTTTACTGTCTACAGACCTAAAATGAAAGGTTTAAACTGGGGAAAGCTCTATCATTTGTACCATAACAATAACTATAATCCTACAGAAATGGAAAAGCGTACAAAAGAACTGATGATAGATGATGACGTTACAAGCAAAAGCGGTATTTATGAGTATTTGCTTTCGGGTGATGAAAAAACATTGAATATCAGAAAATTCAGCGAAAGTATGAAACAGGCAGCTTACGAAAGACAGAACGGTATTTGTGCAGAATGTGGAAAACATTTCGATATTACAGAAATGGAGGGCGACCATATAGACCCTTGGCATTCGGGAGGAAAAACAAATTCAGAAAATTGTCAGATGTTGTGCAGACAGTGCAACCGCAGAAAATCAGGGAAATAGAATATTTTTTGGAAACGGAGGAAAAAGAGAATGTCATCTTACTTCGGGAAAAAAGTAAAGGTATCTGTTTTCGGAGAAAGTCACGGCAGGGGAATAGGTGTAGTTATAGATGACCTTCCCGCAGGTGAAAAAATAGATATGGAAAAGCTTCTTATGTTTATGGGCAGACGTGCTCCCGGAAAGGATAAGACAGCTACTCCAAGGCTTGAAAAAGACTTGCCCGTAATTATGAGCGGTATGCTCGGCGATACTACAACAGGTACACCGCTGTGTGCCGTGATAGAAAATACAAACACACGCTCAGGCGATTACGGAAATCTTATGACTGTTCCAAGACCCGGACACGGAGATTATTCGGGATATATCCGATATAACGGTTTCAATGATATAAGGGGCGGAGGACATTTTTCGGGCAGGCTTACTGCTCCGATTGTTTTTGCAGGCTCAGTTTGCAGACAGATACTTGAAAAAAGGGGTATAAAAATTGCATCGCATATATATTCCGTTGGTAATATATGCGACACTCCGTTCAATCCGTTAAAAATTGAAGACAGTCTTGCTGAAAAGCTCAATAAAATGAGCTTTCCGTTAATAGAAAGCTCGGTCGAAAAAGATATGCGTGAATACATAGAAGCTGCACGTCTTAAAGGTGACAGCACAGGCGGTATAATAGAGTGTGTTGCTTCGGGTGTACAGGCAGGAATTGGAAGTCCTATGTTTGCAGGTGTCGAAAATATAATATCGTCTGTAATGTTCGGAATCCCTGCGGTAAAGGGAATTGAGTTCGGTGCAGGCTTTGACATAACAAAAATGCTGGGAAGTCAGGCTAACGACTGCTACGAATATGACGATAACGGAAATGTGGTTACGTCCTCTAACAATAACGGAGGTATTGTAGGAGGAATAACAAACGGTATGCCTATACTTTTCAGAGTAGCCATAAAGCCTACACCTTCAATTTCCGTACCGCAGAAAACAGTAAATCTTTCATCAAAGGAAAATACGGAGCTTGTTATAAAGGGCAGACATGACCCCTGTATAGTACCACGTGCTTGTGTGGCGGTCGAATCAGCTCTTGCAATAGCACTGATAAATCTTTTGTAGTGCAGAGTTCAGTGGCTAACGTGGAATACTGTTTTTTCTGAGCTTGCGTCTTATCCTCTGAATAGCGTTGTCTATGGATTTGGTATCGCAGGAAAGAACCTTGCCTATCTGTGCGTAGGTATATCCTGCAAGATAGTAAGACAGAATTTTCAGCTCTCTGCACGATAACACAGCTCTTATGCGTTTGACAGCATTTATATAGTTTTCCTGTTCTATTAAGTTTTGTTCGGGATTTTCGGTATTTTCTATCTGCCTTGAATCGTCGCTGTCAAGATATATGAGCCGTTCGGCAGGAATTGTTTTTTTGCTTCTGCTCTTTTTGATTTTTGAAATCATACGGTTGTCTATACACTTTGACGCATACGTTTTAAAGCTTGTGTTCTTGTCCCGTCTGTATGACTGGACAGCACTCCAAAGTCCGAGAAGTCCCTCCTGTATCAAATCTTCATTATCGGAGGAAGAAAATCCGTATGCTTTTCTGAATATAAGAGGGTAGTAGCGTTTTACCAGCAGTTCAAAGCTTTGTTCGCTGTCGTTCTGTGCCTGTATCGCAAGAGCATCATCGGAGGAAGCATTATTATCATTTTTTCGATTTATTCCATTAATATTTTCCAATGGTTTCACCCTTAAATATACAAAAAATTTTAAATATACCCTTTATAATACACCTAAGCTTAATGATAGTCAATTATTTTAAAAAATATTTAATAAACTGCGGTTATCGGTTTACAACTATAAGTAAATATGAATTATTAAGAATTATTGAATAGTACGTTATAAGTACTTGATAAAAGCTGTTAATTGTGATAAGCTTGTCTATGTATATAACAGAGCATTGAAAATGTGATGTAATTCTGAGCAAAATATAAAAAAAAATAAAATTTATGTAATTGATTAGACTTTTTCAGAAAAATTCTGTATAATAGATTCTATGTAAAAATACGCCTGTTATCAGGATAGGAGAATTTGATTTATGATATATATTTCATTTGTTGTGCCAAGCTACAATTCAGAGGATTATCTTGAGCGTTGCGTAGATACTCTTATGCCGGACAGTACGGATATAGAAATAATAATAGTTGACGATGGTTCAAAGGACAGAACAGGGGATATAGCAGACAGCTACAGAGAGAAATATCCCGATACCGTGAGAGTGGTTCATAAGGAGAACGGAGGACACGGCTCAGCGGTAAACAAAGGTCTTGAGCTTGCAAGGGGACAGTATCTCAAGGTAGTGGATTCTGACGACTGGCTCGACACCGAAAGTCTGAAAAAGCTTATTGCACATCTTAAAGAGTGGGAAAGCTCCAAAACAAGAATAGATTTGATAATGTGCAACTATATATATGACCATTTATATGAAAACAAGCAGAAGGTTATGACATACAAGAACGTTTTCAAGGAAAATGTTATAATGGGCTGGGACGATATAGGACATTTTTCACCGTCACAGTATATAATAATGCACTCTGCGATGTTCAGAACAGACGTTCTCAGAGAGTCGGGAGTTGTTCTTCCCGAGCATACCTTTTATGTTGACAACATATTCACACATCAGCCACTTTGCTATGCAAAGAGTATCTGCTATCTTAATCTTGATTTGTACCACTATTTTCTGGGAAGAGATGACCAGTCGGTAAATGAGCAGGTTCTGATGAAAAGAATAGACCAGCAGCTTAAAGTAAACAAGATGATACTCGACAGGGTTACAACACCTGAAGAAAGAAAAGCTCCCAAAAAGCTCAGAAAATATCTTATAAGAAACCTATCAATAATGACAACGATTTCATGCCTGCATCTTCTTATGATAGGAACGGACGAGGCTCTTGCCAAAAGAGATGACCTCTGGAATACGATAAAACAAAAGGACAAACAAGTATACAGACAGCTCAGGTATCATACATTGAGCGGCGGAGCTTACCTTCCTTTCGGAAGATTAGGGGATAAACTTACTATGAAGGTCTACAGGCTCGCAAAATCCATTTACAAGTTTAACTGACGTTATAAAAATAAGGACAGGGATAAAATTTATGGAAAAGCTTTATATTGCATTGGTTGATACTCCAGGGTTGTTTGCGGAAATGATAAGATGTGTGGTAAAGATGAATTATGTACACGTAGTACTTTCGCTTGACAAAAATCTTTTTGAGGCGTACAGCGTTGGGCGAAGACACCCTGCAATACCTCTTATATCAGGCTTTGAGAGAGAAGATCTTGAAAAAATATATAATAAGTTTCCAAATGCAAGATACAAGGTTATGTACATAGAGTGTACAAAGCAGCAGAAGAAAAATATAGAAAGACAGTTGAGAGATTGTCACAGAAACAGGTATAAATATCATTACTGTACACTCGGACTTCCGTTTCTGCTGATGAACAAGCCGTTTTATCAGAAAAATCATTATACCTGTTCATCGTTCACAAGCAAAATACTTGAAGAAAACGGAATAAAGCTTTTCGACAAGCATTTTTCACTTGTAACACCAAGAGATTTTTACGATTTGAACCTCCCTGTTATATACGAGGGGGAAATTTCGGTTCTGGCACAGAGGTACATATGGTCAAAGATGCCTCTGGGCTATACAGCGGAGTTTGCTGCCATAACTGAAAGTGCCGACTGATGATTATTTTGTGGAGCTGAAATGAGAAAAAATGAGCAAGAAATATATTGATGTTGATGCGGCGGAGCTTGAAGCTGGCGAAAAAAAAATGAAAGATAAGAGAATGAGTACAAATCTGCTAAGTGTACTCTTTCTTGTAGTTCTTATAGGACTCACATTCTGGATGATTTTGAAAGACAATGATATAACTGCCATATATGAAGCAATCATAGGTCTTGATACAGGCTGGCTTGCGGCGGCAGTTGCTACAGCCTTGTTCTTTGTTTCCGCCGAAGGCTTTATGATATGGTACATATTAAGAACGCTGAAATGCGGAATATCACTGCCAAACTGTATAGGTTACTCTTTTGTGGGATTTTTCTTTTCGGGAATAACGCCGTCAGCATCGGGCGGACAGCCTATGCAGCTTTACTATATGAGCAAGGACGGAATAAAAATATCGCATTCAACAGTGGCACTTACAATAGTCGCAACGCTGTATAAGTTTGTGCTTGTTCTTATAGGCGTATTTATTGCGATATTTTTCAACAGTACCCTTAACAGGTATCTTGAAGGGTATATTTATCTGTTCTATTTTGGACTTTCGCTCAATTTTATAGTGGTTGTTGTTCTGGTATTTCTTATGATAAATCCCAATGCCTTCCGCAGGATAGCAAGGAAATGTGAAAGAGGTCTTGTTAAAACACATATTCTCAAGCCCTCTGTTGACAGGGTGAGAAGAATTACAAAGCTTGCAAAAGAATATAATATGGCGGTTACGGCTTTTATGAAAAATATAAAAACCATAGTAATTACCGCTTTTGTTACGGTTCTGCAAAGATGCAGCATATTCTTTATAACATATTTCATATACAGAGGAATGGGTCTTAATAAGGAAAGTGTAGTGCTTATAACAGTGCTTCAGGCTTCCGTATATGTAGCGGTTGACCTTCTGCCGCTGCCCGGCTCTCAGGGAATTTCCGAGCTTATGTATCAGACAACATTCGGACTTATATTTATAGGTGCATATCTTCCCGCATCGGTTCTTATTACAAGGGGAATAAGTTTTTATCTTCCGCTTATTGTAGGCTTTGCTGTAACAATAATTTTCCATTTTGTTAAGGGCAGAAAGAAAATACAGGACAAGGTTTTTGAAAAATAAAAAATTTATCTGTCAGGAGCGTTATCACTATGTATGATTACTTAATAGTCGGTTCGGGACTTTACGGAGCGACATTTGCATATATGGCAAGGCAAAAGGGAAAAAGCTGTCTTGTCATAGAAAAAAGAGGAAATGTAGGCGGCAATATATATACCGAGGAACAGGAGGGTATACAGGTTCACTGCTACGGAGCACATATTTTCCATACCTCAAACAAAGAAGTATGGGAGTTTGTAAACAAGTTTGCGGATTTCAACGGCTTTATAAATATGCCTGTAGCCAATTATAAGGGTGAAATGTACAATCTTCCGTTCAATATGAACACTTTCAATAAGATGTGGGGAGTTGTTACACCTCAGCAGGCTAAAGAGAAAATAGAGGAGCAGAAAAAGGAAAGCGGCATAACCGAGCCTAAGAACCTTGAAGAACAGGCTATATATCTCATAGGCAAGGATATATACGAAAAGCTTGTAAAAGGATACACCGAAAAGCAGTGGGGCAAAAAGTGCAGTGAGCTTCCGCCTTTTATTATAAAAAGACTGCCTGTACGCTATACTTATGACAACCGCTATTTCAATGACGTATATCAGGGAATACCTGTAGGCGGCTATACTCAGATAGTTGAGAAAATGCTTGAGGGCTGCGATGTAAAGCTCAATACCGATTTCTTTGAGTTTATAAAAGAAAACAAGGGCATAGCAAAGAAAATAGTCTACACAGGACAGATAGATACATATTTCAATTACTGCTTCGGTGAGCTTGAATACAGAAGTCTGAGATTTGAAACAGAGGTTCTTGACTGTGAAAACTATCAGGGAAATGCCGTTATAAACTATAATGAAGCTGAAATTCCGTATACAAGAATTATAGAGCATAAGCATTTCGAGTTCGGAACACAGCCTAAGACCATAGTTACAAGGGAATATCCGATGAAGTGGAGTCAGGGAGAAGAAGCATACTATCCTGTAAACAACGAGAGAAACAACAGTCTTTACAGCAGATATGCGGAAAAGGCAAAGGAAGAAGAGAATGTTATTTTCGGCGGTCGTCTGGGACAGTATAAGTACTTTGATATGGACAAGACCATTGAGGACGCTATGAAAACAGCCCGTGCAGAGCTTGACAAATAATAAAACATAATTTAAGGCACTTGACTTTTGTCGGGTGCTTTTATGTTGAAATGATTTTCAAATGCAGACCGAAAAAGAAAAAACATAAAGTTTCGGTCAAGCCTTTTCAAAGGCTTGCGGTTTCCAAAGGCAGAGCCTTTGGTCAGGATTTTTAAGGGTGATTAAACACACAAAGGAGCTAGATAAATGAGCGATTTCAGATATATAAATCAGGAGCAGGACGACAATAAAAAAAGACTGCCTGTAATATACGATAAAAAAGAGCATTGCTGCGGCTGTTCAGCCTGTTACTCGATTTGTCCCGTACAGGCTATATCAATGAAGCTTGATGACGAAGGTTTTCTGTATCCTGTTGCAGATGCCGAAATATGTATAAGGTGCTACAAATGCGAAAGCGTATGTGTATTCAAAGCCGACCAGAAAAAAAGAGGTTACTTCTGATAACAAAATGGAGGAAAATTATATGAATTGGGAAAATCCTAAGGTTTATGCGGTAAAGCATAAAAATTTAGATACCAGAATGGAATCAAGGTCGGGCGGAATATTTACGGCTTTGTCTGACTATTGTCTGGAAAACGGCGGAGTAGTCTACGGCTGCATTCTGAGAGATGACCTCACGGCAGGACATTTCAGAGCCGAAAACAAGCAGCAACGCAACTTAATGAGAGGCTCAAAGTATATACAAAGCGATATGGGCGATACTTTCAAAAATGTAAAAAATGATTTGGATAACGGACACCGGGTTCTGTTTTCTGGAACATCTTGTCAGGTAAAGGGTCTGAAATCATTTTTGGGAAAGGAATATGACAATCTTTTCTGTGTGGATATAGTATGCCACGGAGTACCAAGTCTTGCTGTGTGGAAATCCTATCTTGACTGGCAGGAAAAAAGAAACGGCGGAAAATGTATTTCGGCAGACTTCCGCAACAAAAAGGACTACGGCTGGGATTCACACGTTGAAACACTCGGAATAAAGGATAAGAACGGAAAGATAAAAAAGGTTGACAGCGAAGTTTTCAAAACTATATACTACACCCACTGTGCATTAAGACCTGCCTGCTATCACTGTCCTTACAAATCGGTAATGCACCCCGGAGATATAAGCATAGCCGATTACTGGCAGATAGACAAGGCAGCCCCCGGTTTCAACGATAACAAAGGCGTATCGCTTGTACTTATCAACAACGATACGGCGGAAGAAATTTTCAATAAGGTAAGCGGAGAAATTGATTCCGTAAGCTGTAGAATAGAGGACAGTATGACGCTTCCTCTGAGAGAACCCTGCAAAATTCCTGCAAGACGAGATGAATTCTGGGAAGATTACCATAATTACGATTTTTCAAAGGTAGCTGCAAAATACGGCGGACACGGTATAGTACCTCGGATTAAAAAGAGCATAAGAAAATTAATGGGTAAAAAATATTAAGGAGAAATAGTATGATTGATAATCTGTTCTGGGAGCTTTCCGAGCTTGAACAAGTAGAGGCTATTTCACTGGGCGGTTCACGTTCGGGCGAAAACTATGACGAAAAGTCTGATTATGATGTTTATGTATATGTGACAGAGCCTTTGAGCGAACAAGTCAGAAAAAGCATACTTGAAAAATATTGCGGATATATGGAAATCGGAAATCACTACTGGGAATATGAGGACAACTGTGTATTAAACAACGGTATTGATATAGATATTCTGTACCGCAGCCTTGATGATTTCTGCAAAGAGGTTTCTGATGTTGCGGAAAAGCACATACCGCATAACGGATATACAACCTGTATGTGGCATAATCTTCTGACCTGCAAAATTATATACGATAAAAACAGCAGACTTCAAAAAGCAAAGGAACGCTTTTGCATACCATATCCCGATGAGCTTAAAAAGAATATAATTGAAAGAAACATCAATCTTTTATATGCCGCAATGCCTGCATATTCCTCACAGATTTTGAAAGCATCGGCAAGAAATGACAGGGTAAGTATCGTACACCGAACAGCCGCATTTCTGGAGTCGTATTTCGATATAATTTTTGCCGTAAACAAAAAGACACACCCCGGAGAAAAAAGACTTATGGAATTATGCAGAAAAAACTGCCGTATTCTTCCGAACAGATTTGAAGAAAATCTTAATCAGTTGTTCGATGATATGCTTAATCATACCGATAAGCTGGAATATGATATAAATGAAATCGTTTCCAAGCTTAAACAATGTCTGAAATAAAAAATATTATAATAAGCGGCTTGACAAAAACATAATAATCCTGTATAATATCTTTCAGGAAAATAAAGAAAGGCAGATATATGCTTTCACCTGTGAGGTTTCGTCCGACACGGGTCAATCGTTTGAGAATTAACAGCCGCAGTCAGCTTTGCGGTTTCTGTTTTGACGTTTGAGTACGGGCGGAGTTATCTGCCCGTACTTTTGTTTCTCAAAGTAATTTTTGGAGGTGCTTACCCATTAGCAACAAGGAACTACAGATAAATGACGAAATTCGAGATAAAGAGATAAGAGTTATAAACTCGGACGGTTCACAGTTGGGAGTTATGTCTGCTGCAAAGGCATTACAGCTTGCAGAGTCGAAAAATCTTGACCTGGTAAAGATAGCACCGCAGGCAAAGCCGCCTGTGTGCAAAATAATGGACTACGGCAAGTATCGCTTTGAACAGGCAAAACGTGAAAAAGAGGCAAAGAAAAATCAGCGTGTAATTGATGTAAAGGAAATAAGACTTTCACTGAACATAGATACGCACGATTTCAATACCAAGGTGAATCAGGCTTCAAAATTTATAAAAAGCGGTGACAAGGTAAAGGTATCTATCCGTTTCCGTGGCAGAGAGATGGGTCACCCCGAAATCGGTCAGGAAAATATGGACAGATTTGCAGCCGCTATGGAGGAAATAGCGGTAGTAGAGAAGCCGGCTAAGCTTGAAGGTCGCAGTATGCTTATGTTCCTGGCTCCGAAAACAGGCAGATAATAGGGAAAATCAAGGAGGACAATGTTATGCCGAAGATAAAAACACACAGCGGTGCAAAAAAGCGTTTTAAAGTAACAAAGAATGGAAAGATTGTCAGAGCACACGCTAACAAAAGACACATTCTCAACAGTGCAAAAAAGACAACAAAGCGTAAGAGAGGGTTAAGACAGACAACTCTGGCTGACAAGACAAATGTAGCACAGCTCAAAAGACTTATTCCTTACAAATAATGCAGAAAACAAGTGAGTGCGTTTAATAATAAATAACAACCGTATGGAGGTAGAAGAAATATGGCACGTGTAAAAGGTGCGATGATGACACGCAAAAGAAGAAAGAAAGTATTAAAGTTAGCTAAGGGATACTGGGGAGCTAAGAGCAAGCACTTCAAAATGGCTAAACAGGCTGTAATGAAGAGCGGCAACTACGCATATATAGGACGTAAGCAGAGAAAGAGAGATTTCAGAAGACTTTGGATTACCCGTATTTCGGCTGCTTGCAAGATGAACGGAACAAACTATTCCACATTTATGAACGGACTTAAAAAAGCAGGCATTACTCTTAACAGAAAAATGCTTTCCGAGATAGCAATAGCTGATCCTAAGGCATTTACAGAGCTTGTTGAAAAGGCAAAGAACGCTCAATAATATAGCTTAAAGCTGCGTTTGGGAGGATATACTGTACTTCCAAACGCTGTTTTATTAGCATAAATTCCAAAATCATAAATTCTAAAAACATAAAGTTTAGGTCAAGCGGGAAATTGGTTATGAAGTGTATTGCAAGCAGAGATAACGCCGATGTAAAGCACATAGTAAAGCTTATGAAGAGTACATCTTACAGAAATGAGCATAAAAGCTTTGTGACAGAAGGAACAAGACTTTGCAGCGATGCACTGGAAAGCGGAATAAATATAGAAAAAGCCGTGTTTACCGAAAAGGCTGCCAAAAAATACAGCGACCTCTATAAAAAACTTGAAAAAGCCAGCAAAAGTACAATCATACTTACCGAAAAGCTGTTTTCGCAAATATCAGATACAAAAACACCTCAGGGAGTTCTCTGCGTGTGCAGGGCTGAACTGAAAAAACTCAGAATTGAAAAAGGTGAAGTATACCTCGGTCTGGAATGTATACAGGACCCGTCAAATATGGGAACTATCCTGAGAACGGCCGAAGCGTTGGGAGTAAAGGGCGTAATTATGAGCAGGGATTGCTGTGATATTCTATCGCCCAAGGTTCTCAGAGGAACAATGGGAGCAGCTTTCCGTATTCCTGTAAAATTCAGCGAAAATATAACCGATGATATAGAAAAATGCAGAAGTAAAGGTATAGCTTCTATAGCGACAGTACTTCACGAAAACTCCGTACCCATAACAGAAATCAGCGAAGCCGACAAAAAAAGCTGCATACTGCTCATAGGAAACGAGGGAAACGGTCTGAAAGCAGAAACCGTTGAAAAGTGCAGTATAAAAGCCGTAATTCCGATGACAGGAAAAGCTGAGTCACTTAATGCGTCTGCAGCGGCGGCAATCTGTATGTGGGAACTTTTAAGGAGGTGAGTGCATTGGACGGCAACTACAAATACTGGATATGGCTTCAGCAAAGCTTGGGATACGGCAGTCATAAAATAAACGTTATCAGAAGATTTTATTCCTCAATAGTCGATTTTTACAACGCAGGAAAGCATGATTGGGAGCATTGCGGCTGCTTCACAAAAAGAGAGCTTGAAAAATTATATGAAAATACTCTTGACGAAACAGAAGAAATTATAGACAGATGCGAATTATTGGGTTATAATATTCTGACACCGGACAGCGAGGATTATCCCATACAGCTTAAAGAAATTTATGACCCGCCCGCAGTACTTTATGTAAACGGTGAGCTTCCGCCGATGGGAAATACTCTTTCCATAGGAGTTGTAGGAACAAGGGAAGCAACACCGTCAGGTAAAAAGCTTGCGTATTCCATAAGCTTTGACCTTGCAAAAGCAGGAGTCAATATTATAAGCGGAGGAGCATTGGGAATAGACAGCTCCGCACATAAGGGAGCGTTGGACGCAGGAGGAAAAACCGTATGTGTTCTTGGCTGCGGTCTTAACTATAATTATCTTATGAGTAATGCAGGACTTAGAGCTGACATAGCAGAAAACGGAGCAGTCATATCAGAATATCCGCCTAATCTTGCACCATACAGGAACAGCTTTCCGAAAAGAAACAGGATTATTTCGGCACTTTCTCAGGGAATACTTGTCGTAGAGGCAGGAAAAAACAGCGGAGCTTTGATAACTGCTGCTAATGCAGCAGAGCAGAACAGAGATGTATTTGCAGTTCCAGGAAATCCGAGCAGCTTTTTGTCAGCAGGAACAAATGAGCTTATAAAGCAGGGAGCAACGCCTGTTACCAACGCATATGATATTCTCGGAGAATATCTTGGCAAATATTCGCTTACAATAGAGGAAAAACCCGTTTCTGCCGCTGAGAACGCAAAAAGTATTTCTTCAAATCAGATGAACAGGCAGAACATTCCGAAAGCAGCCGAAAAGATAAGGTTAAACTCTGATGACAAGCAGTTAAAAATGAACAGCACTGTAACGAAAAGCAGTAAGGATAAAAAAAGACGGAAAAGCAAAGAGGATAAGGAAACCGGAAACAGGCAGGAAACATCATTCAAAAAAATTCCTGCAAATCTTCTGAGTGATGAAGCAAACCTCGTTTATAATGCAATATGCGAAAATGTGTCAACCATTGACAGCATACTGCACAGAACAAAGCTTCCGATAAATAAAATACTCCAGTCAATAACGGAGCTTGAAATTTACGGGGCAATAGAAGCAACAAGAGACGGAAAGTATATTCCTGTCTGAATTTAAGGAGGATTATATGTCGAAGCTTGTAATAGTGGAGTCACCGGCAAAAGCCAAGACGATAAAGAAGTATCTGGGCGACGGATACGAGGTAATGGCATCTATGGGACACGTCAGGGACTTGCCGGCAAAGAAGCTGAGCGTTAATGTGAGAAAACATTTTGAACCGAACTATGAAATAATAGAGGGCAAGGAGGAACTTGTAAAAAAGCTTGAAAAAGCTGCCAAAAAATCAGAATGCGTATACCTTGCTACCGACCCCGACCGTGAGGGAGAAGCAATATCATGGCATCTTGCCTATATACTTGGACTTCAGCTTGACGAAAAAAACAGAGTTGAGTTCAACGAAATAACAAAAACAGGCGTTACAAACGGAATGGCAAGTCCTAGAAGCATAAATATAGATTTGGTGGACGCACAGCAGGCAAGAAGAATATTAGACAGGCTTGTGGGATATAAGCTTAGTCCTTTTCTGTCGAGAAGCATAAGGAGAGGTCTTTCGGCAGGAAGAGTACAGTCTGTAGCCGTAAAGATAATAATTGACAGGGAAAATCAGATAAAAGAATTCAAGCCTGAGGAATACTGGACAATGGACGCAAAGTTCATTCCAAAGGGCAGCCGAAAGGCATTTTCGGCAACACTCTATGCAACAGATGAAGGAAAGATAAAAATTTCCAATGAGGAAGAAGCTAAGAAAATTCTTTCAGAGCTTGAAAAGGAAGAAGAATTTATAGTTTCAAAGCTGAGAAACGGAACAAGAAAAAAACAGCCTGCACCACCCTTTACAACCTCAACACTACAGCAGGAAGCTTCAAGAAAGCTGAACTTCCAGTCCAAAAGAACAATGAAGGTTGCACAGGAGCTTTACGAAGGTGTAGAAATTCCTCAGATGGGAGCAGTCGGTCTTATAACCTATATGAGAACCGACTCGCTGAGAATTTCAAATGATGCCATAGCAGAGGCTGGCGAATATATAAAGGGAAGATGGGGAGAAAAATATCTTCCCGAAAAACCGAGAGTTTTCAAGACGAAGGCAGGGGCTCAGGACGGACACGAAGCAATACGTCCTACTATGCCCTCTCTTGAACCCGAAAAAATAAAATCCAGCCTTACAACAGACCAGTACAAGATGTACAAGCTGATATGGGAAAGATTTATAGCCTGTCAGATGGCTGAGTGTATACAGAAAACAACAAGTGCCGAAATAACAGGCGGAAAATACATTTTCAAAGCTACAGGTTACAGAGTGGATTTTGACGGCTTTACAACTCTTTATGTCGAGGGACAGGACTCCGAAGAAGAAAAACAGACGGAACTTCCGCCGCTTGAAAAGGATATGCAGGTACGTCCAAAGGAGATAGTACCCAATCAGCATTTCACGCAGCCGCCTGCACGTTTTACCGAAGCTACTTTAATAAAAACTCTTGAAGAAAACGGCATAGGACGACCCTCAACATATGCAGCAACCATATCGACAATAACTTCAAGAGGATATGTGAAGCGTGAGGGAAAAACGCTTTTTCCCACAGAGCTGGGAGAAGTATCAACAAAGCTTATGCTTGAGCATTTTCCCAAGATAGTAAACGTAAAGTTTACCGCACAGATGGAGGAAAGACTTGACAAGGTAGAACACGGTGAGGAGCAGTGGGCAGAGCTTCTCGAAAGTTTTTACGGTGACTTCAAGGAAACTCTCAAAAAAGCAAAAGAGGATATGAAAGACGTAAAAATAAAGGTTCAGGACGAGGAAACCGACATTGTATGCGAAAAATGCGGAAGAAAAATGGTCGTGAAAACAGGAAGATACGGAAAGTTCATAGCCTGCCCCGGTTATCCCGAATGCAAGAACGTAAAGAACTTTGTCGAAACTGTCGGAGTAAAGTGTCCTAAGTGCGGAAACGGCGACATAGTTATGAGAAAATCCAAAAGAGGCAGAATTTTCTACGGCTGCAGCAAATATCCCGACTGCGATTTCGTATCCTGGACAGAGCCGACAAACGAGCGTTGTCCCAACTGCGGAGGAATTCTGTACAAAAGAAAAGGCAAGGTAACAAAGCTGTACTGTGCGGCAGAGGGCTGCGGCTTTTCAAAGAACTTTGAGGAAAACGGAGTATGAGCAGTATAAAGGTAATAGGAGCAGGACTTGCAGGCTGTGAGGCTGCGTGGCAGATTGCGTGCCGTGGAATAAAAACGGAGCTTTACGAAATGAAGCCCATCAAAAAAACACCTGCACATCACAGTGACGGCTTTGCGGAGCTTGTATGTTCAAACTCACTTAAGGCGGCAAGATTTGCCAGTGCGGCAGGTATGCTTAAACAGGAAATGCGTATGCTGGGTTCGCTTCTGCTGGAATGTGCCGATAAATGCAGTGTTCCGGCAGGCGGAGCACTTGCCGTAAACAGAGATGATTTTTCGGCTATGGTCACTGAGAAAATAAAATCTCACCCCAACATAACCGTTATATCCGAGGAAATAACCGAAATACCGAATGACGGCATATGTATAATAGCTACAGGACCTCTTACTTCCGACTTGCTGGCTGAAAATATAAGGAACAGGTTTGGGGGAGCGTTGAGCTTTTTTGATGCCGCCGCACCTATAGTCACATCCGAATCCATAGATATGGAAAATGCGTTTTCCGCAAGCAGATACGGAAAGGGAAGTCCCGATGATTATATAAACTGTCCGCTTGACAAGGAAGAATACGAAATATTTCACAGAGAGCTTGTAAACGCAGAAAGAGCAGCTCTTAAAGATATAGATGTCCGTAATCCGAAGGTTTACGAGGGCTGTATGCCGATAGAGGTTATGGCACAGCGTGGAGAAGATACAATAAGGTTCGGACCTATGAAGCCTGTAGGACTTACAAATCCCAAAACAGGACACCGTCCGTGGGCTGTTTTGCAGCTGCGAAAGGAAAACCGTGAGGGTACACTCTATAATATGGTGGGATTTCAGACAAATCTTAAATTTCCCGAGCAGAAAAGAGTTTTTTCGCTCATACCTGCCCTGAAAAACGCTGATTTCGTAAGATACGGCGTTATGCACAGAAATACGTTTATAAATTCACCTCAGCTTCTGAATCCCGACTTTTCGCTGAGAGAAAATCCGAATATCTTCTTTGCAGGTCAGATGACAGGTGTCGAGGGTTATATGGAGTCAGGTTCAAGCGGACTTGTGGCAGGTATAAATGCCGCAAGACTTTTTGAAAATCTGCTGTTACTTACATTTCCAAAGGAAACTATGACCGGAGCTTTGGCTGCCTATATAAGCGACAGCTCAGTAAATGACTTTCAGCCTATGGGTGCAAACATAGGAATACTTCCTCCGCTTGCGGAAAATATACGTGATAAAAAACTTAAAGCTGAAAAATTGGCTGAGCGGTCATTTTCGGTACTCGAAGCATTTATGGACGAAAACAGGATTAAGCTGTAAGTTCCGTCAACGCTCAGGCTGCGATTGCAGACCGCTTTTCGGATTTAATCCGAAAAGCGAGCTTTAATACTAAAGCTGGCAAAAGCTTTGCTTTTGCCGTCTGCAATCGCAGCGGTGCTGACGGAGGCAGAGATCCTGATATGGTAAACCGTTATTTGTTGTAAAGGAGGTCTTATATGAAAATTATAGTAGACGCATTCGGCGGAGATAACGCACCGTCAGAAATAATAAAGGGCTGTCAGCAGGCTGTTGAGGAATATGATGTAGACATAATTCTTACTGGAAACAGGGAGCTGATAGAAAAAAGTGCAGAAGAAAATTCCGTATCGCTTGACAGAATGAGCATAGTACATACCGAGGGGGTTATAACTCCCGATGACGAATCAACATACATACTCAAGGAAAAAAGAGATTCCTCAATGGGAAAAGGACTTGAGCTTCTGAAAAGCGGAGAGGGTGACGCTTTTGTATCGGCAGGCAACAGCGGAGCTTTGCTTGTAGGAAGCAGTATGATAGTAAAGAGAATAAAAGGTGTAAAGAGGGCGGCATTTGCACCCGTTATGCCTAAAAGAAACGGCTGCTTTATGCTTGCTGACGGTGGAGCTAACGTAGATGTAAGAGCAGATATGCTTTGTCAGTTCGGAATAATGGGTTCTATATATATGGAAAAGGTTATGGGAATAAAAAATCCACGTGTAGGACTTGCAAACGTAGGAACTGAGGAGCATAAGGGCGGAGTTCTTCAGAATGATGCCTACAGACTTCTGAGCGGCACAAATCTGAATTTTGTCGGAAATATTGAGGGAAGAGATGTCCCCGGAGATGCCTGCGATGTTCTCGTAGCGGACGGATTCAGCGGAAACCTCATATTAAAGACATATGAGGGAGCTGCAATAGAGATAATGGCAAGAATAAAGGCGATATTCGGAAAGAATATAAAGAATAAGATTGCAGCGGCGATGATTATGGGCGACCTTAAAGGACTTGCAAAGGAAATGGACTATCACGAATACGGCGGAGCACCCATTATAGGAATAAGCAGACCTGTATTCAAGGCACACGGAAGCTCCAAGGCAAGGACTATGAAAAATGCTATAAAGCTTACAAAACAGTTCACACAGGCGAACGTGATAAATGAAATAGAGAAAAATATAAGTATATACAAAACCGAAAATATATAGAACCGTAGGTGAAATCCGCAGTGGACGAAAAAAATGATTTTTCCCAGCTTGAAGAAAAGCTGGGATACAAATTCAGGGATATAAAATATCTGAGTACAGGACTTACACATTCCTCATATGCAAACGAGTTCAGAAAGCTTAATATAAAGTGTAATGAGCGTCAGGAGTTTCTGGGCGATGCGGTACTCAGCATAGTTGTATCTGATTATATATACAGGAACTGTCCTATGCTGCCCGAGGGAGAGCTTACAAAGCTGAGAGCTGCACTTGTCTGTGAGAAATCTCTTGCAGGTTATGCACGTTCCATAGGTCTTGGAAAGTATCTTTTTCTGAGCAGGGGAGAACGTCATACAAACGGTCAGGACAGACCGTCAATTTTAGCCGATGCCTTTGAATCGGTAATAGCAGCAATCTATCTTGACGGAGGAATGGAAGAAGCAAGAAAGTTTATATATAATTTTGTAGTCCCCGACATAAAGGGAGGAAAGCTGATAAAATCCAAGGATTACCGCCTTAAGGACTATAAGACAGCTTTGCAGGAGATAGTACAGAAAAATCCCGAAGAAAAGCTTGAGTATGTACTTGTAGGAGAAAGCGGCCCCGACCATAACAAGCATTTTCAGGTAGAGGTTCACCTCAACAGCAACGTTATAGGAAAAGGCGGAGGAAAAAGCAAAAAGGAAGCCGAACAGCAGGCGGCAAGAGAAGCATTGAGGTTGATGGGATATTGAAACATTCAAATGTAGCCATATTTGTACCGCATAACGGCTGTCCTCACTGCTGTTCGTTCTGCAATCAGGTAAGGATAACAGGAAAGGATAATCAGCCCAAAGCGGAGGACATAGAAACGGCAGTTATTACGGCAAAGGAAAGCAGAAGCTATAATCCCGAAAAATCCGAAATAGCATTTTTCGGAGGAAGTTTCACAGCGATAGAACGCAGCTATATGCTTATGCTTCTGGAAACAGCATATAAACACGTCAGTGACGGAAGCTTTGCAGGAATAAGAATTTCCACAAGACCCGACTGCATAGACGAAGATGTTCTCGGAATACTGAGGCAGTACGGAGTAACATCAATAGAGCTTGGAGCACAGAGTATGTGCGATGATGTACTTAATGCAAATAAAAGAGGTCATACGGCAGAAGATGTTGTGAAAGCGTCAGAGATGATAAAGAAATTCGGCTTTGAACTTGGTCTGCAAATGATGACGGGACTTTATCTTGCAACCGCAGAAAAGGATTTATATACAGCAAAGCGTATATGCGAGCTTAAACCTGCAACGGTCAGGATATACCCTACAATAATAATGAAAGATACCCTGCTTGCGGATTATTATATTCAGGGAATTTACGATACATACAGTCTTGAAGAAACTGTTGAACTCTGTGCGGAGCTTCTCTGTATGTTTGAGAAAAACGGCATAAAAGTAATAAGGCTTGGTCTGCACAATACCGATGATATTGCAAAGGGAATGCTGTCCGGAGCGTGGCATCCGTCTTTTGGTGAACTGTGCTTTTCGGTTCTTTACAGAAAAATCTTTGAAAGCTGTATAGAAAAAAATGCTCTGCCTGAGGGTATATATACTTTTTACGTAAACCAACGGGAAATATCAAAGGCTTTGGGTCAGAAAAAAAGTAACATAGCCTATTTCAGAAAAAAAGGCTATTCGATAAGCATAAAGGGCAGAGAAGATATTGAAAAATATAAAACTGAGTTTGTAAAAAATCCATGATAAAGCTGTATTTTGTCGGAGCGTAGCCGTGAAAATACAGCTTTGTGAGGGATTTGCGGCGATTGCAGCCCGTTTCGGACATTTGTCCGAAACGAGATTGTCGGTGGTAACCGACAATCTGACAAAAGCGTAAGCTTTTGTCGGCTGCAATCGCAGTTTGAGCGTAGCCGCAGACTGGGAATGAGTGTAGAAATGCGGCTTGCATAAAACCTTATGGAATGGTTAGGAGTTGAACAGACAGGTGCTTTTAAAATCGCTGGAGGTACAGGGCTTCAAGACGTTTCCCGACAAAACGAAGCTTACTTTTGACAAAGGCATAACATCAATAGTAGGGCCGAACGGAAGCGGAAAAAGTAATATAAGCGATGCAATAAGATGGGTTCTCGGTGAGCAGTCGCCGAAAGCTATAAGATGTTCAAAGATGGAGGACGTAGTATTCAACGGAACGGATTCCCGAAAGAAGCAGGGATATGCCGAGGTAACGCTTTCGTTTGACAACAGGGACAGAATGCTTTCATATAACGGCGATGAGGTTTCGGTAACAAGGCGGTACTACCGTTCGGGCGACAGCGAATATATGATAAACAAGGCAGCAGTAAGACTTAAGGATATTCACGAGCTGTTTATGGATACAGGGCTTGGACGTGACGGCTACTCAATGATAGGACAGGGAAAGATAGACAGTATAGTAGCGTCAAAGAGCGAGGACAGACGTGAAATATTTGAAGAAGCCGCAGGAATATCACGCTACAGGTACAGAAAGCTTGAAGCAGAAAGAAAGCTTCAGGGAACGGAAGAAAACCTTGTCAGACTTAGGGATATACTTAAGGAGCTTGACGACAGAATAATTCCGCTTGAAACGCAGTCAAAAAAGGCAGAAGCATTTCTGGAATACTCAAACGAGAAAAAGGAGCTTGAAACAGCTTTATGGGTAAATACTATAAAACAGTCGGCGGCGGTTCTGAGAGAGCAGGAAGAAAAGCTTGAAATAGCGGCTTCACAGCACAGGCAGGCACACAAGGCACTGGAGAAGATACAGAAGGAAAGCGAAGAGCTTTTTCAGAAAAACGTAGAATATAATACTAAAATTGAGAGCATAAGAAAGGAAGCTTCAGGCTATGAAGAACAGTCATTGCAAAAAAAAGCGGAAATATCGGTATCACATAACAACATAAAGCACAGTGAGGAAAACATAGCAAGACTTGAAGCCGAATTATCATTTCTTGCAAACTCCAGCAAGGATACTGAAAACGAGATAAAGGAAAAAAGGGAAAAAATCGGAAAATACAGACTTGATATAGAAAATCTGAAAAAAGAATATTCCGAGTGTGAAAATCAGCTTGCACAGCTTACAGACGATACCAGCCGAAATTCAAGACTTTTACAGGAAGCAGCATCAAAGCTTGCAGGTCTTACATCAAGAGCGGCTGATATAAAGGTTTCCGCAATGACCAGTATGGCATCGGTAAGCGAAGCAAAGGAGCGTACAGACAATCTTAACAATTCAAAAAGCATACGCATACAGAAAAGAAACTCTCTTAAAGTTCAGTGCAGTGAATACGAAGACAGATTATCTCAGGCAGAGGAACAGTGTACAAAGCTTAAAAATTCGCTTTCAGGCTGTCAGTTAAAGCTTGAAAGCAGAAAGAAAAAGCGTGACAGTCTTAAAGAAAAGGCAGACAAGCTTAATCTTGACTATCAGGAAAGATTAAGACGCATACGCATACTTGAAGATTTGGAGCGTAATATGGAAGGCTTCTATAACAGCGTAAAGCTTGTCATAAAGGAAGCCGACAGAGGAAATCTCAGTGGAATAAGAGGACCTGTATCGAGAATAATAAGCGTACCGCAGGAATATGCCGTGGCGGTAGAAACAGCTTTGGGAAACTCAATGCAGCACATAGTCACATCAGATGAAGAAAGTGCAAAAGCTGCAATCAATTATCTGAAACAGCGTGACGGTGGAAGAGCAACATTTCTTCCGCTTACTACCGTAAAGGGAAGTACTTTAAGCGAAAAGGGTCTTGAACAGTGCAGGGGCTTTATCGGAACAGCCTCAGAGCTTTGTTCCTGTAATGAGGAATACACAGGCATTTTAAATTCGCTTTTAGGAAGAATAGCGATAGCCGATAATCTCAACAATGCCGTAAATATAGCAAAAAAGTATGGCTACAGGTTCAGAATAGTAACTCTGGACGGACAGGTGGTAAATGCAGGCGGTTCTCTGACGGGAGGTTCTCAGGGAAGAAAATCGGGATTGCTTTCAAGAGCAGGCGAAATACGAAAAAATAAGGAAACAGCAGAAAATCTGAAAAAGAATGCTGAGCAGTCCGCACAGGAATATGAATTGTCAGTAAAGGAATATTTTTCAGCCGAAGCCGAGATTACAGGCATACGTGCCGAACTTTCAAAATCTCAGGAAAACAGGGTAAAGACAGAAGCTATGCTAATAGGAAGCAAAACGGAGCTTTCAAATATGCAGTCTGCCCTTGATGAGCTTGAAAAGGAAATAGAAGCACTCAATCAACGCATAAAGGGTCAGTCAGACGTACACCGAAGCTCCCAGAAGGAACTTGAAACTCTTAATGCACAGATAAAGCAGGCTGAAAAAAACTCATCTTCACTGAATGAGGCACAGAAAAAGCTTTCGGAAGAAAGAGAAAAGCTGTCGGGGAAAATGCAAAATCTGCGTTTTGACATTCTTTCAGCCGAAAAGGACATAGAAAACATAGAAGCCGAAATAAAGCTTGCAGTTACAGGAGAAAATACAAAAAATCAGAGAAAGCAGAGTATAAACTCTGAAATAAAGGATTACAAGTCCAAAATTTCTGAAACTGAAGCTCAGATAAAGCTTTTGAATGATTTTATAAGCAGTTTGTCAGAAAAAGCCAGATCGGCTCAGAACAGGACTGACGCTTTAATCGCAAAAAGAATTGAAACTGAGGGTAAAATCTCAAAGCTGAGAAGTCAGGAAAGAGAAAAGCTTAACGAGCGTGAGGTTATCGGCAGAGAGCTTTCAAAGCTGGAGGAGCGTAAGGAAAATCTCCAGAAGCAGTATGACGAAATAATAAGCAAGCTGTGGGAAGAATACGAGCTTACTCCGAGAGAAGCCGAGCAGAAAGCAAAGCCGATAGAAAGCGTACCGACAGCCAAAAAACGTCTGAACGAGCTTAAAGGAAAAATAAAAGCTTTAGGCAGTGTAAACGTTTCCGCAATAGAGGAGTATAAGGAAGTATCAGAGCGTCACAAATTTATGACTATGCAGGTAAATGACGTTGAGAAGTCCAAAAACGAAATAATAAGGCTCATAGGCGACCTCACAAAGCAGATGAAGGAACTTTTTTCGGAACGTTTCAATCAGATTAACGCAAATTTCTCAAAGACCTTTGTTGAGCTGTTCGGAGGAGGAAAGGCACATCTTGAGCTTACAAATCCCGAAGATGTCCTGACAAGCGGAATAGAGATAATAGTACACCCTCCCGGAAAAATAGTAGTTCATCTTGAAGCACTGTCGGGCGGTGAAAAGGCACTTGTAGCCATAGCCTTATATTTTGCCATAATGAAAGTAAGTCCTGCACCGTTCTGCGTAATGGACGAGATAGAAGCCGCACTGGACGAGGTAAATGTAGACAGGTTTGCACAGTATCTCAGGCTTATGAACGAAAATACACAGTTCATACTCATAACCCACAGAAGGGGAACTATGGAAGAAGCCGATGTTCTGTACGGAGTTACAATGCAGGATAAAGGAATATCGAAGCTGCTGTCGCTGAAAGCTTCAGAGGTGGCAGGAAAGCTGAATATGAAATAAATAGGAAAAAAGGTGAAACAGAATGGGATTGTTCAAAAAAATAAAGGACGGACTTAAAAAGACAAGAGAAGCTGTAGTAAATCAGATAGACAGTATGCTGAAATCTTTCACAAAGATTGATGAAGAACTTTTTGAAGAGCTTGAAGAACTTCTTGTTATGGGAGATGTCGGAGTAAATACGGCAACGAAGATAACGGACGAACTCAGAAAAAGAGTAAAAAAAGAGGGAATAACAAATCCCGATGACGTTATGGGACTGTTAAGAGAGATAACAGCCGATATGCTCAGGGGCGGCGAAGAACTTAATATAAGCACAAAGCCCTCGATAATACTGGTAATAGGAGTAAACGGAGTAGGCAAGACAACCACGATAGGAAAGCTTGCAAAGTATCTGAAAAATCAGGGAAAAAGCGTACTTCTTGCAGCAGCCGACACATTCAGGGCGGCGGCTATAGAACAGCTTGAAGTATGGGCAGACAGGGCAGGCTGTGAGGTTATAAAGCAGAAAGAGGGTTCAGACCCGGCGGCAGTTGTATATGATGCAATATCGGCGGCAAAGGCGAGAAAGGCAGATGTAATAATAGCCGATACGGCAGGCAGACTTCACAACAAGAAGCATCTTATGAATGAGCTTGGAAAAATAAGCAGGATAATAGACAGGGAGCTTCCCGAAGCTGACAAGGAATTTCTTATAGTGCTTGACGCAACGACAGGACAGAATGCTGTAAATCAGGCAAGGGAATTCAAGAATGCGGCAGGCATAACAGGAATAGTACTGACAAAGCTTGACGGAACGGCAAAGGGCGGCGTAGTACTTTCGATAAAGGAAGAACTTGGAGTACCCGTAAAGTTCATAGGAGTAGGCGAACAGATGGACGACTTGCAGCCGTTTGACGCAGACGACTTTGCAAAAGCACTGTTCACCAAAGTCTAATCAGCAGTTGTTTAAGGGTTTCACCCTTAAAAATCCTGACCAAAGGCTCCGCCTTTGGAAACCGCAAGCCTTTGAAAAGGCTTGACCTAAACTTTATGGTTTATTAACAGGAGAGGATAATATTTATGGAAACATTTGTAATAGCAAGCAACAATCCCAAAAAGGTGCAGGAGCTTAACAGAATACTGAACCCTATGGGAATAACGGCAAAGACAGCAAAGGAACTTGGAGTAACTCTTGACGATGTGGAGGAAACAGGAAAGACTTTCATAGAGAACGCAAGAATAAAGGCAAAGGCGGCATATGAGCGTACAGGTATGCCGTGTATAGCAGATGATTCGGGACTTATGGTAGACGCTCTGAACGGAGAACCGGGAGTATATTCCGCAAGGTATTCTGGAGAGGGAGCGACAGACAAAAAGAATATAGAAAAGCTTCTGAGTAAAATGGAGGGTGTACCTCTTGCACAGCGTACAGCAAAATTTGTATGTGCGATATACTGTATTTTAGGAAACGGAAAGCAGCTCATATCATACGGCGAGTGTGTAGGAAGAATAGGCTTTGAACCGATAGGTGAAGGCGGTTTCGGATATGACCCTGTATTTCTGACTCAGGACGGAAGAAGCTATGCTCAGCTCACGGCAGACGAAAAGGACAAGATAAGTCACCGTGGCAGAGCGTTGACAGTATTGAAAAGTCAGATAGAAAAATATTATCTGGACAAATATTTTTCGGAGGTAAAATAATGCTTACAAGTAAACAGAGGGCATATCTCAGAGGACTTGCAAATCCTATTGAAACAATACTTATAATAGGCAAGGGCGGCATAACGGAAAATGTCATAAAGGAAGCTGACGAAGCTCTTGAAGCAAGAGAGCTGATAAAGGGCAGAGTACTTGAAAATTCCGATGTAACCCCTATGGAAACAGCCGACAGGATAGCCGAAAGCGTAAATGCCGATGTAGTGCAGGTTATAGGTTCAAAATTTGTGCTTTTCAGGCAGAAGAAAAAGGAATCACAGTTCACTTTGCCGAAGAAGAAAGCCGAAAAGTAAAAACTTAAAATAAAAATTAATATTTCCGTGCGGAGGTGAAAAAATGAACTTTGAGGATTACAAGAAACTGATAAAGGAAAAAATGAGCAAGAAGCGTTTTATACACAGCGTAAACGTTGCAAAAGCAGCCGAGCAGCTTGCCGTAAAGTATGGGGGAGATGTCGAAAAGGCTAAAATTGCAGGTATTCTGCACGATATAACCAAGGAATCCCCTTATGACGAGCAGTTGAAAATAATGGAAATCAATGGTATAATACTTGACGATGTTCAGCAGTTTTCACCTAAGACATGGCACGCAATTTCGGGAAGTGTGTACGTAAGACGGGTTCTGAGAATAGAGGACGAGGATATTATCAACGCTATAAGGTATCACACGAGCGGAAGAGCCGGAATGAGCCTGCTTGAAAAAATTATTTTCACGGCGGATTTTATAGGGGAAGAGCGTGACTACGAGGGCGTTGAGATTATGCGTGAAAAGGCTAAAAGAAGTCTTGAAGAAGCTATGCTTTACGGAGTAAGCTTCAGCATAACAGACCTGACGGAGCGTCAGTGTGCGATAGACAGAAACACATTCGGACTTTACAACGAGCTTATAATGGAGCTTAGCAATAAAAAGAACAGGAAGTGAATTTGATATGACATCTCTTGAAACAGCAAGAATTGCAGCAAAAGCTTTGAGCGATAAAAAGGGACTTGATATAAGAGTAATAAGAATTAACGATATATCAGTTCTTGCAGATTATATGGTAATAGCCACAGGTACGAGCAGTACACAGGTAAAGGCGATGTCTGACAATGTTGAGTATGAGCTTGACAAGGCAGGAATATCGGTAAGCCATATTGAGGGTTACCGCTCCAACAGTTGGATACTGATGGACTATATTGACGTAATAGTTCACGTATTTATGGAAGAAGCAAGAAATTTCTATGACCTTGAGCGTCTTTGGAAAGACGGAGAGATTATAGATGTTTCCGATATATTATAATAACATAAAACTTTAATTACCCCGACATAAAGTTTAGGTCAAGCCTTTTCAAAGGCTTGCGGTTTCCAAAGGCGGAGCCTTTGGTGGGATTTTTAAGGGCAAAGCCCTTAAACGACACAGACGGGATTTTTAAGGGCGAAGCCCTTAAACACAAGGAGGAATAGAATTGAGGTACGACCACAAAGCCATAGAACCTAAATGGCAGGAAAAATGGGAAGAAAAGGGCGTGTTTCACGCAGAAAATAATTCGGAAAAGAAAAAATTCTATGCACTTATAGAATTTCCCTATCCCTCGGGACAGGGTCTGCACGTAGGACACCCCCGTCCTTATACGGCACTGGACATAGTTTCAAGAAAAAGAAGACTGCAGGGATATAACGTGCTTTATCCCATAGGCTGGGACGCTTTCGGACTTCCGACAGAAAACTATGCTATAAAAAATCACGTTCACCCCAGAACGGTAACAGAAAAAAATGTGGCAAGATTTAAAAAACAGATACAGTCACTCGGAATATCATTCGACTGGAGCAGAGAAATAAATACTACAGACCCCGACTACTATAAATGGACACAGTGGATTTTCCTCCAGCTTTTCAAAAAAGGTCTTGCCTATAAAAAAGAAATGTCCGTAAACTGGTGTACATCATGTAAGTGCGTACTTGCAAATGAGGAAGTTGTAAACGGAGTTTGCGAACGCTGCGGAAGTGAAGTAGTACACAAGGTAAAATCTCAGTGGATGCTCAGAATTACTGCGTATGCCGACAGACTTATTGATGACCTCGATTTGGTTGATTATCCCGAAAGAGTTAAGCTTCAGCAGAAAAACTGGATAGGTCGCTCATACGGTGCAGAAGTAGATTTCAGAACCTCGGCAGGAGATACACTCACAGTATATACAACAAGACCCGATACACTTTTCGGTGCAACATATATGGTAATTTCTCCCGAACACCCTATGCTCAGAAAATGGGAAAATATCATAGAAAATATGGACGAGGTAAAAGCATATCAGGCTGAAGCCGCTAAGAAAAGCGACTTTGAAAGAACAGAAGTCGCAAAGGACAAAACAGGCGTATGTATAAAAGGTGTAAGTGCGGTAAATCCCGTAAACGGAAGGGAAATTCCCATCTTTATATCAGACTATGTTCTTGTGTCATACGGAACGGGAGCTATTATGGCTGTTCCTGCACACGATACCCGTGACTGGGAATTTGCTCAGAAATTCAATCTGCCCATAATCGAAGTAGTAAAGGGCGGAGATGTAGAAAAAGAAGCCTTTACAAACTGCTCTACAGGAATTATGGTAAATTCCGATTTCCTTGACGGAATGTCTGTTGAAGAAGCTAAAAAGGCTATTACGGAGTTTCTGACGGAAAAAGGCATAGGACATTCAAAAACGAACTTCAAGCTCAGGGACTGGGTGTTCTCACGTCAGAGATACTGGGGAGAGCCTATACCTATAGTTCACTGCGAAAAATGCGGATATGTTCCGCTTTCCGAAAGTGAGCTTCCGCTGACACTGCCCGATGTTGAGTCATATGAGCCTACCGAAAACGGCGAATCACCGCTTGCAAATATGACGGACTGGGTAGAAACAACCTGCCCTCACTGCGGAGGAAAAGCTTACAGAGAAACAGATACAATGCCTCAGTGGGCAGGCTCATCGTGGTATTTCCTCAGATATGCAGACCCCCACAATAGCGAAGCTCTTGCAGGAAAGGACGCTATAGATTACTGGACGCCCGTGGACTGGTATAACGGCGGTATGGAGCATACAACACTTCACTTGCTTTACAGCCGTTTCTGGCATAAATTCCTGTATGATATAGGAGTAGTTCCCACAAAAGAGCCTTATTCAAAGAGAACAAGTCACGGTATGATACTCGGTGAGGACGGCGGCAAAATGAGCAAGTCCAGAGGCAACGTAGTAAACCCCGATGAAGTCGTTGATGAGTACGGTGCGGATACTATGAGATTGTACGAAATGTTCATAGGCGACTTTGAAAAGAGTGCCCCCTGGGATCCTAAGGGAATAAAGGGCTGCCGCAGATTTATAGAAAGATACTGGAATTTGCAGGATATTCTTACTGACGGCGACAGCATAAGACCTGAACTTGAAGCGGCATTCCATAAGACTATTAAAAAAGTCGGTGACGATATAGAAAATATCAAGTTCAATACGGCTATTGCAGGACTTATGTCACTTATAAATGAGATAAACGCAAAAGGCTCGGTAACAAGAAAAGAGCTTGAAATATTTACAATTCTGCTCAATCCGTTTGCACCTCACGTTACGGAAGAAGTATGGGAAAAACAGAACCTCGGAAACGGTATGGTAACGGAAAACTCGTGGCCTGAGTACGATGAAAGCAAGTGCGTTGAAAATACGGTTGAAATCGTAGTGCAGATAAACGGAAAAGTTAAAATCAAAATGAACATTCCCGTTGATATTAAGAAAGAAGCCGTACTTGAAATGGCAAAGTCCGATGAAAAAATCATTCCTCTGATTAAGGACAAAAATATCATAAAGGAAATATATGTTCCGAAAAAGCTTGTAAACATAGTTGTAAAGTAATGTCAGAATAATTACGCCGCCGCCCTCACGTTAACGTGAGGGCGGCGGCTTTTTCCACAACAGATTATATTTTATTTTTACTTTTTACTTGATTGTTATATGATTTTTATTTATAATTGTATAAATGATAAATTATGACAAAAAAAGAGGTGATAATATGTCAGTAAAAACACAAGCAACAGTTTCGCTCATTATAAATTTTCTTATTGCGGCGGTAACAACAGGTATAATTATTTCGTATTTTTTCACGGAAAGCACTTTTATTAAAAGTACGACAGAGATATTCAGATTTTTTACCACGGACTCCAACATTCTGGCAGCAGTTGCAGCAGTTGTTGTAATGATATTCGATATAAAAATTATCAGAGGAAAGACAGAAAAAATACCTCAGGCGGCGATATTTTTCAAGTTTGCAGGTACAGCCTGCCTTATGATTACGTTTCTTACAAGTCTGTTCTATCTTGTGCCTATGTACGGATTTTCTTTTATATTCGGAGGAACATTCTTTCATATGCACCTGACAGCTCCGCTGATGTCGCTTTTCTCGTTATGTCTGTTTGAAAAGAGTGACAGGCTCAGCTTTATAAAGTCACATCTTGCCTATGTGCCTATGGCTGCATATGCTGCGGTATATTTTGTAATGGTAAACGTAATCGGAGAAGCAAACGGCGGCTGGAGAGATTTGTATTCTTTCGGCGAAAACGGAATTGTATTTATAACAATCGCTATTATTGCTGAGGATATAATAGTTGTCAATCTGCTGAGAATTGCTTATAACCTCGGAATAAAAAAACAGAATAAACAGTCGGACAGCAATAATTGACGGAAATAAATACGTTTTTCCTTATCATCTTATTGTTAAATATTTTCTTAAATTTATACGTAAGTCTTGACACCTACAAGAATATACTGTATAATATTCCGTGCAAGTGTATGCAATATTACCCAGTGCCACAAGGCGGATGGGAGGGAAGATAGATGGCAGAAATCAGAATAAAAGATAACGAATCTCTTGAAAGTGCACTCAGAAGATTTAAGAAGCAGTGTGCAAGAGCAGGAGTTATTGCTGAGGTGCGTAAAAGAGAGGCTTATGAGAAACCTTCCGTAAAGCGTAAGAAGAAGTCTGAAGCAGCTCGTAAGCGTAAGTTTAAGTAAACTTTTTTATTTTAGTCTAACAAAGGACGAGCCTTGGCTTGTCCTTTTGTGCTTTATATGAGGAAGAAAAAATTGAAAACTCTGTTTTTTAAAAGCCTGACGGATATAGAAATATCCGTACTTAAAAATCTTGAAATAACGTGCGTTTTGCTTGACATAGACAACACGATAAAGCCTTACGGAGCGGAAAAGGCAGATGATGACTGCGTTATCTGGATAGAGGAAGCAAAAGCGGCAGGCATAAATATAATATTGTGTTCAAATAATTACAGGCGGAATGTTGAGCCGATAGCCCGACAGCTCGGCTGTGATTTTGCAGCGTTCTGTCTGAAGCCGTCACCGTTCGGATATTTCAGAGCTTACCTGAAATCGAAAACAAAGATAAAAAATATTCTTATCATAGGCGACCAGTTTTTCACCGATATACTCGGAGGAAAGCTTATGTTTATAAAGACATTTCTCGTAGACCCCATTTCTGAAGAAAGTGAGGGTTCGACCGTAAGGCTGAGAAGAAGGCTGACAAAACCGTTTACTGACAGAATAAGGAACAGGGAAAACATATACTGTAAAGGAAGTAAGAAAAAATGAAAAAGAAAGTACTGCTGCTGCTCGGCCCTAACCTTAATCTTGTGGGAATAAGGGAAAAATCCGTATACGGAGAGGTAAATGCAGAAACAATAGAAGATAATGTAAAAAAATACGGTGAAAGTATAGGTATAGAAGTAACGGTGTTCCAGTCTAACTGGGAGGGTGCATTGATTGACGAAATACATAAGGCACGTACTGTTTATGACGCTGTTATAATCAATCCCGGAGCATTGACACACTATAGCTACGCACTTCACGATGCAATAAAGGGAGTAAGCATACCCTTCATAGAAGTGCATATGTCCAACATACATCAAAGAGAAGAATTCAGGCATAAGTCCGTAACCGCTCCTGCGTGTGTGGGACAGATAGCAGGCTTTGGTGCAAAAGGATATGATCTGGCACTTTCATATATTGCGGAAACGGAGCTTTGATTATGGAAAAAAGAATATCCCGTCTGCAAAAAAATATAAAGGGTGACGGAAAAGCGTTTCTTATAACCTCTGGCGTAAACAGGTTCTACCTTACAGGCTTTTCATCATCAGAGGGAGCAGTGCTTGTAACAAGGAAAAATGCTTATCTGCTTGTTGATTTCCGCTACGGAGAGGCAGCCGAAAAAACTGTGAAAAGCTGTAAAACTGTTGTGTTCAGAAAGCTTTTCGACAGTATAAAACAGATATGTTCAGAGGAAAAAATAAACGAAATATTTGTTGAAAGAGAAAGCGTTACTCTTGCAATAGCCGACAGGTATAAAAAAGCGTTTAAAGGCTTTGGGGTTACTATTTCTGATGACGGAATACTCGATACCTTGCTGTGCAATTTCAGAAAAGTAAAAAGTAATGACGAAAAAGATATGCTCAGAACGGCTCAGCGGATTACAGAAGAAGCTTATACAGAGGTTCTTAATTATATAAAGCCGGGGGTCGAAGAAAGAAAAATTGCTCTGGAGCTTGAATATCTTATGAGAAAAAAGGGTGCTGATGGTGTTTCTTTCGACCTTATAACAATATCAGGTAAAAAGACATCTTTGCCTCACGGTGTTCCAGATGACAACGCAGTTAAAGAGGGAGATTTCTTTTTAAGTGATATAGGTGCTTTGTACAGGGGCTATCACAGCGATATGACAAGAACCGTTGCTGTAGGCTATGCCACTGACGAAATGCGTAAAATTTATGAGATAGTTCTTGAAGCTCAGATTTCTGCTTTGAAAAAGGTCAGAAACGGAGTAAGGGCAGGAGATATAGACAGCACTGCAAGAGGTATCATAGAAAAATACGGTTACGGCGATAAATTCGGACATTCAACGGGTCACGGAGTGGGTCTTGATATACACGAGCAGCCGTCAGTTTATAAAACCAATGATACGATACTCAGCGAGGGAATGATTATAACCGTAGAACCCGGCATATATCTTCCCGATAAGTTCGGAGTAAGAATTGAGGATATGCTTGCCGTCACCAGAAACGGCTGCGATAATTTTGCGAGTATTGATAAAAATTTGATTGTATTGTGATATAATATACGGGTTTGAGCTTGATGTTGCGATTGCAGACCGTTTCGGACGAATGTCCGAAACGAAATTTCAAGCTCAGGCTTGAAATTTGGCAAAAGCGTTAAGCTTTTGCCGTCTGCAATCGCAGTATGAGCGAAGCCGAAAACTTATTATTGTTTAGGGAGTGTTATTTTGCTGAAAACAAGCGATTTTTACTATGAGCTTCCGAAGGAGCTTATCGCACAGACACCCGCACAGCCAAGGGATTCATCAAGACTTATGGTTATAGACAGGAAAAGCAAAACCGTAGAGCACAGGCATTTTTACGATATAACGGAATATCTTAAAGAAGGTGACTGTCTTATAGTAAATGATTCAAGGGTGCTGCCTGCAAGAATTTACGGAACTAAAAAAACGGGAGCTAAAGTGGAATTTTTATTGTTGTCGCAGTCATACGGAAATGTATGGGAATGTCTTACGAAGCCGGGTAAAAAAGCAAGAGAGGGTGACGAGTTCAGCTTTGGCGATGTAATGAAATGCAGGGTCAAAGAGGTGCTTGAAAACGGAAACAGACTTGTTGAGTTTGAATGTAAGGAAAACTTTTACTCTGCACTTGATAAGGTAGGACAAATGCCGCTGCCGCCGTATATAACAAAAAAGCTTGAGGACAAGGAAAGGTATCAGACCGTTTACAGCAGAGAGCTTGGCTCAGCGGCAGCCCCCACGGCAGGACTTCATTTTACACCTGAACTTATGCGTAAAATTGAGGATAAGGGAGTAAAAATAGGCTATGTAACTCTGCACGTAGGACTTGGAACGTTCAGACCCGTAAAGGTTGATGATGTAACAAAGCATAAAATGCACTCTGAGCATTACGAAATGCCTGAGGAAACTGCACAGCTTATAAACCGTACAAAAGAAAGCGGAGGAAGAGTTATAGCGGTAGGCACAACAAGCTGCCGAACGCTTGAAACCGTTGCAGGAAAGCATAACGGAAGAGCTGAAGCCGATGAAGGTTTTACCGATATTTTCATTTATCCGGGATATGAGTTCAGGCTTTTGGACGGACTTATAACTAACTTTCACCTTCCAGAAAGTACGCTGATAATGCTTGTGTCCGCGTTTGCGGATTACGATACAATTATGGAAAGCTATAAAATAGCAGTGGAGGAAAAGTACAGATTTTTCTCGTTCGGAGATGCTATGGCTATATTCTGAAAAGAAGCAGAGTACGTCCAACACTGCGATTGCAGACCGTTTCGGACATTTGTCCGAAACGAGATTGCAGGCTAAAGCCTGCAATCTGACAAAAGCGGAACGCTTTTGTCGTCTGCAATCGCAGTATGAGCGAAGCCGTCTGATTATGACAAAACAGAAAGGAAAAATACATTTGTTTAAGCTGATAAAAAAAGAGGGTTATGCAAGACGTGGTGAACTGAGTACGGTTCACGGAACGGTTCAGACACCCGTGTTTATGAATGTTGCTACCTGCGGAGCTATAAAGGGAGCAGTAAGTGCGTTGGATTTGAAAAAAATAAAGTGTCAGATACAGCTTTGCAACACATATCATCTTCACCTCAGACCTACGGACGATGTTGTAAAGAAGCTCGGCGGACTTCACAATTTTACCCGCTGGAACGCTCCGATACTTACGGACAGCGGAGGATTTCAGGTGTTTTCGCTTGCAAAGCTCAGGAGCATAAAGGAAGAAGGCGTATATTTTTCTTCACATATAGACGGCAGAAAAATCTTTATGGGGCCTGAAGAAAGTATGCGTATACAGTCAAATTTAGCGTCAACTATAGCTATGGCATTTGACGAATGTATAGAAAATCCTGCGGAGTACAGCTATACAAAAAATTCTGTTGCAAGAACAACACGCTGGCTTGTACGCTGCAAGGAAGAAATGGAAAGGCTTAATTCTCTGGATACTACAATAAACAGAGAGCAGATGCTTTTCGGAATAAATCAGGGTTCTACATATGACGACATACGAACAGACCATATGAAAGAAATAAGGGAGCTTGATTTATCAGGATATGCAATAGGAGGGCTTGCGGTAGGAGAGCCTGCCGAGGTAATGTATCACGTAATTGAAAATGTTGAAGAACATATGCCGCAGGATAAGCCACGCTATCTTATGGGAGTGGGAACTCCCGTAAACATACTTGAGACTGTATACAGGGGAATTGATATGTTCGACTGCGTTATGCCAAGCAGAAACGCAAGACACGCACATCTTTTTACGTGGAACGGAATAAGAAATATCCTTAATGCAAAATATAAGCTTGATACCAACCCGATAGATGAAAACTGTGACTGTCCCGTATGCCGTAATTTTGACAGAGCGTATGTACATCATCTTTTCAAAAGCGGCGAAATGCTTGGTATGCGTCTTGCAGTAATGCACAACCTTTATTTCTATAACAATCTTATGGAGAAAATAAGAAAAGCGATAGATGAAGATAGATTTACAGAGTTTTACAATCATTACAGAGAAATTCTCGGTAAAAGAATATAGCCTTTGAAATTTGCTATTGAATTGAACAAAAAATATGATATAATTTACCTGTTGATTTTTGAAAACTGAAAGGATTGAATTTTTAATGAAGAAATTAGTTGCTGCATTGTCAGGAATTATAGCATTGTCAGGTCTTACAGCCTGCGTTCCCACATCGGGCGAGCAGGGACAGGAAGCAAATAATCCTGTAAGTATGATTATGATGGTAGTATTTTATGTAGTTATACTCGGAGCTATGTATTTCCTTTTTATAAGACCCAGCTCAAAGAAGAAAAAGGAAGAGGAGCAGATGAGAGAAAGCCTCGAAATCGGAGATGAAATCATCACGATAGGAGGAATTACGGGAAGAGTTGTAAACATAAAGGAGGATGGTGCTTTTATAATGGAAACAGGCCCCGACAGAACAAAAATACTGTTCCAGCAGTGGGCATTGTCATCAATAGTTACCGAAAAAAATCTGAACGAAGCAAAGAACGACAAAAAGGACAAAAAGAAGAAGGAAAAGGCTGAAGAAAAATAATATCTTATGCTGAAAGCCAAAGCCTTTTTTAAGGTTTATGTACGTTCTTGAAGTTTTGCACAGAACGGGCGATTGCAGCCAATCAAAATACTGCGTATTTTGATTGTACAAAGTGCAGGCACTTTGTACCCCTGCGGATTAAATCCGCAGGGGGCTGCAATCGCCCGACTATGTTTCAGCAACAGCTTTTTACCCTATAAAACCACAGAAAAATCTTTAAATTAAGTAAAAATAATGAAAATAATAACATAGTATTGACAAAACCGAATATATTTTGTATAATACCGCACGTACGTAAAAAGTGAATAAAGCAACTGACTTATCAAGAGTGACGGAGGGAACAGGCCCGAAGAAGTCCGGCAACCTGCTGCAAGCAGTAAGGTGCCAAATCCTGCGGTGAAGCCGAGAGATGAGAGAAAAATATAAAGCCTTTCGGTGACAGACACCGGGAGGTTGTTTTTGTTTGCATACAGTTTTTTACAATCTGACAAGCAAAGGAGAAGGGAAAATTGGTAAAGCATTTTTTTACATCGGAATCGGTAACTGAGGGACATCCCGACAAGATATGCGATCAGGTTTCTGATGCAATACTCGATGCAGTTCTGGAGAAGGACAAGGAAGCACACGTAGCATGTGAAACCACCGTTACAACAGGTATGGTACATATTATGGGAGAAATATCGACCAAGGCAAATGTTGACATACCTCAGATAGCAAGAAACGTAATAAAAGAAATAGGATATAACAGCAGTGAATGCGGATTTGACGGAAACACCTGTGCGGTAATAACATCACTCGATACGCAGTCGGCAGACATAGCTATGGGAGTAAATGAAAGCTATGAGCTGAAAGACGGAGAAAATCACATCTATAACAGCATAGGAGCAGGAGATCAGGGAATGATGTTCGGATATGCCTGCGATGAGACACCCGAGCTTATGCCTGCGGCAATATCATATGCTCACAGACTTGCGAGAAGACTTACCGCTGTACGCAAAAGCGGAGAGCTTGACTATCTCAGACCTGACGGAAAAACTCAGGTTACAGTAGAGTACAACGATGATAAAATAGTAAGAATTGAAGCAATAGTTGTATCAACTCAGCATGACGAGAGCGTAACACTTGAGCAGATAAGAGCGGACATCAGAAAACACGTAATAGAGCCTGTTATTCCTTACGAACTTATTGATAAAGACACTAAGATATTTGTCAACCCTACAGGAAGATTTGTAATAGGAGGTCCTGTGGGTGACAGCGGACTTACAGGAAGAAAGATAATAGTAGATACCTACGGAGGATTTTCCAGACACGGAGGCGGAGCATTCAGCGGAAAAGACCCTACAAAGGTAGACAGAAGTGCGGCATATGCGGCAAGATATGTTGCTAAGAACATAGTAGGAGCAGGAATAGCAAGAAAATGTGAGGTACAGCTTGCATATGCAATAGGTGTGGCGAAACCTGTTTCCGTATTCGTGGATTCGTTCGGAACATCGGAATACACAAACGAGGAACTTGCAAATGCCGTAAACAAGGTTTTTGACCTCAGACCGGCTGCGATTATAGAAAATCTTAATCTCAGAAATACAAAGTACAGACCTACGGCGGCATACGGACATATGGGACGAGAAGAACTTGGCGTATCGTGGGAAAAGACGGACAGAACCGAAGAACTTAAAAATGCCTTAAACGTAAAATAAATTTTAATTTTTATTTAAATATGTACTAAAAACCGAATATATATGTTATAATAGCCAAGGAGATTTTTCTCCTTGGCTGTAATTGTAATTATTGAGGAGTATGCCTATATGAAGAACGGAATTATTTTTGACCTTGACGGTACACTCTGGGATTCTGCAGAAACGGTAACGAGAGCATTTAACGATGAAATAAAGAATTATGATGATGTTGACTATACGCTTACAGAAGAAGTTCTTAAATCCCAGATGGGGAAAACCGCTGAGGACATTTCCAAAGTATTTTTCCCGAATACCTCAAGAGAACGTGCGATGGAGCTTATGAAAATATGCGATAATCGTGAATGCAGGTATCTTTCGGAATACGGAGGAAAACTTTATCCTAATCTGGAAAAAACTCTTGGAGAGCTTACAGAAAAAGGAATAACTCTTTATATTGTCAGCAACTGCGGAGAGGATTACATAAAAGCCTTTTTCAAGGCTCATAATCTTGCAAAGTACTTTACGGATACGGAATGTCACGGAGGTACAGGCTTGTCAAAGGGGGAAAACATAAAACTTATATATGAAAGAAACAATCTTGACAGGGCTGTATATGCAGGTGATACTCAGGGGGACTGTGATGCGTCGCATTTTGCGGGTATTCCTTTTGTCTGGGCTGAGTACGGCTTTGGTCATGTAAACAGTGCTGACTATACAATAAATCGCATAGATGATATTTTAAAGATTG
Organism: uncultured Eubacteriales bacterium; assembly: GCA_900316025.1. GTDB lineage: Bacteria > Bacillota > Clostridia > Oscillospirales > Acutalibacteraceae > CAG-964. The sequence continues at coordinate 6,063 of ONBJ01000016.1, read as the reverse complement.
CAGAAAATATTTTCAGATAATCAGTCTGAACTTTGACACCATAAAGTTTAGGTCAAGCCTTTTCAAAGGCTTGCGGTTTCCAAAGGCAGAGCCTTTGGTGGGATTTTCAAGGGCAAAGCCCTTGAACTCGTATTTTTCGGTGGTGAAGATTACTTGAAATTTAGGGTTACGGCTATGTTTTTTGCTGCTTCGCTGCTTCTGTGTTCATGCGGAGCGGTGTCGGGCAGCGGAGATAAAAAATTCAGTGCAGATACAACAGACCCGTTCAGAGGGCTGAGAGTTTCATTTCACGGAGAACCTGAAAAGGGTTTTGCCGATTTTGACACAAGTAATTGCGAAATCTTCATACGTGATAACTTTGAGTTTGAATGTAAAAATAACGGAAATCTTTCAAACGGAGAAACAGTATCGGTAAAAGCGTCAGTCAGAAACAAAAATATCGGGAAAAGCCGTTTGGGTTCTGCCGCTTACGAAAAAGAATATATCGTAACAGGAGTGGATTTTTATCCGACAGCAATTGAGGATTACGAAAAAGAAGCTCTGAATAAAGAAATACGCCGTATTGCCGATAAGTTTATCTCTGAAAGCATAAATAACTTTCATATGCTGTACGACAGCGGATTTGACCGCACAGGCTGGAGCAGAAGCGGTTCGTTCAGTTACACCTACACATATTACGATATTAAAATGCTATATACATTCCATCAGAAAGAGCATAAAAAGAACGCATATTTCGTATTGTACGAGCTTGAAAACAGCATAGTATGCACTGAGGATATGGATAGCAGCTTTGAAGCACCTATGAAAAAGGGCGAAAATGACAGGGGAACGGCATATGTTCTGGTAGGACTTACCTCTGTAAGAGCTACAGGTGATAAGATATTCAGGGCTGATTCAAATGCGGAAGGTATGAAAGCAATAAAAAAAGTGTTTGACAGCAAGGAGGACGCTGAGGATTACTGCAGATACGGCGGCGATTATAAGATGGTGTACGAACTTTTTGTGTAATGCTGTCTGTATACAAAATCATAAAAAGTTTAAGGCAACAAGAATGACCTTATGCAGATAATAAAGGAAGGACGAATAATATGTTAGGCAATTTCAGTTATGTAAATGCAACAAAGCTTTATTTCGGTGATGATTCACTCAAATATCTGAACAATGAGCTTCCGAAGTACGGAAAAAATGTACAGCTTGTATACGGAGGCGGTTCGATAAAGAGAAACGGCATATACGATGCAGTTATTGACATACTCAGAAAAAACGGAAAGAACGTCGTTGAGGACGGAGGGGTTATGCCCAATCCCACAGTCGATAAGCTCTATGACGGAATAAAGACAGCACGTGAAAACAATATTGACCTTATTCTTGCAGTAGGAGGAGGCTCGTGCTGTGACTACGCAAAGGCATTGTCCGTATCGGTAAACTGTAAGGACGACCCGTGGGACAAGTACTATATCAAATTTGAAGACCCTGACTGCGAGATAATTCCCGTAGGCTGCATACTTACAATGGCAGGAACAGGCTCTGAGATGAACGCAGGCTCTGTAATAACAAACCATGCTCAGAAGCTCAAAATAGGTCATGTTTTCAAGGAAAACGTAATGCCGAAATTTTCAATATTAAACCCCGTATTCACATATTCCCTTCCCAAGCGTCAGATGGTTGCCGGAATATATGACATATTCAATCATATATGCGAGCAGTATTTTTCCGGAGATGATGACAACACCAGCGACTATATAGCTGAGGGACTGATGAAATCGCTTATAAACAGCTCATATAAAGCACTGGAAAATCCAGAAGATTATGAAGCACGTTCAAATATAATGTGGACGGCGACATGGGCACTTAATACCCTTATATCAAGAGGAAAATCCACGGACTGGATGGTGCATATGATAGGACAGGCTGTGGGGGCTTACACGGACGCTACTCACGGAATGACTCTTGCTGCGGTATCGCTGCCCTACTACAGAATGATTATGCCCTATGGAATTAAAAAATTCAGACGTTTTGCAGAGCAGGTATGGCAGATTGATACCAGCGGAATGACAGACAAGCAGGCAGCAGAAGCAGGTCTGAATGCACTGGAAACGTGGATGAATAATCTCGGTCTTTGCCTGAGAACAGGAGAGCTTGGTGTCGATGAATATATGATTGACGGAATAGCAGACGCAACCATCATTCTTAACGGAGGCTACAAGGTTCTTACAAAGGACGAGGTAAAGCAAATTCTTAGAGAAAGCCTCTGATACATTGTAGACTGTCAGACTGAGTGTGCGATTGCAGACAATAAAAAGACGTACGTCTTTTTATTGTCTAATTGCCGAGGCAATTAAACTCCTTGCGGAATATTCCGCAAGGGTCTGCAATCGCACTGTGCGTTGCTTCAGGTATGGCTGTATACCGCAAATTCCGTTTGTATACGGAATACAGACAAAAAGTGAGGTAATAAAGCGAGGTAATATTGATGAGAAAAACAGAAAAAAAAAGAAATATTTTTCTGTATGCCCTGCTTGTCGGGGTTGTTTTGTTGAGTGCATTTATTTTTACGGGCTGTGGAAGAGTTAAGATAAGCATAATATCGTCAAAGCTTCTTGATGTTCAGATAGGAGGCTGCAACGGTCACGGAACGGCGGTTCTTTCGCTTAATACCGAGAATGTTGAAAAGGAACTTGCAAAATATAAGGAAAATGAGCATTACTCGGAAATAAAAAAGCTGCTCAACGGAATAAAGTTTGAGTTTGCAAATAAAAATCAGGACGGAAAGCTCAAAAACAATGAAGAATTTGACGTTGTTGCATCATATGACAAATATCTTGCGGAAAGAGCAAATGTTGTAATGGAGGATACGACACTCACATGTACGGCAAAAAATCTGTCTGACGGAGAAGAGCTTGACGCATTCAAAAATCTTAAAATTAAGTTTGCAGGAACGAACGGAAAAGGTACGGCAAAGCTGGATACCGGAAACTGTTCTGAGGTTGTAAAAAACTGTGTGAAATTCAAAATAGAAAGTGCAGACAAATACCTCTGGAACGGAGATACCGTTACAGTATCCGCAAAGGAAATTGATGACAAGCTGAAGAAAAAAGGATATTTCCTCAAGGAAGAAACAAAAAAATATACCGTGGAAAAGCTTGCAGGCTCGAGAACATCACTGGATGGTGTTGATACTGAAAATCTGCGTGAAGAGATGAACAAAGAGATGAAGTATCATATGCAGAATGATTATTACATATTTGACTGCGACTATACATACGCAAGCGGAAAAAAGAGGGATTTAAGCTCATTTGAATGTACATATGACACAAGCTTTTCGCTGGAAAAATACCAGTACATATACTTCAGAAAGGATATAAGCAACAACAGTCTTATAGCATACTACAAGGTTACTGTGAACTTTGTAAGCAATGAGGATCAGAAAAACGTAGGCAAGGGCTGTACGGCTATGAAGAAGGGCGAAAAGGATAAGGGAGTTGCATATGTTGCGATTTCTACAAATCCGCTGAAAATGGATTCAAATAATCAGCTTGACAAGAACAACTATATATACTTCAACAGTGCAAGCGGAAAGACAATCCCTGCAATTCAGAAACAGCTTGGTATAACAACATACACGTCCGAATATTTTGACAAGGACTTCAATCTGACAGCGTATGCCGAACCTGAAACCGAGCCTCCCACACAGGCTCCTACAAAAAAGCCGACAGAAAGTGAACATCAGTAACTTACTTCAAAATTTCTGATATATTTTGAAGAAGTATATGGTATAATTGCAGAAATAAGGTTAAATATACTTAAAGAAAAGGTCTTGTACGCATATTTTAAGATGATATTCGGTTTCTGTTCCTGTCATATAAAGAAAATTATGTGTATAAAATAAGATTTATTGCTATATTTTAGTTGAAAACGTAAGTGTATATATGTTATAATGATTACATATTCGGAAAGTAGGTGTGCTTTTATGGCTGATTTATGTTACGGTTGTATGAAAGATACGCACGGTGAGCAGATTTGTCCTCACTGTGGTTTTTCGCAGGACACGGAGCAGTTCTCGCCGTTTTTGCCATTAGGAACAGGATTGGAAAACGACAGATACACTGTAGGCAAGGTTCTTGATACCAGGTCGGACAGCGTAAGATATATAGGATATGACAACAAAACGGAAAAAATAGTAGAAATACGTGAGTTTTTGCCCGAAAATCTGATAAGAAGAACAGAGGGAAGCTCTGTTGTCACTGTAAAAAAAGGTTGTTCAGGAAAATTCAACGCTTTGAAGGACAGCTTTGCCGACATAGGACAAGCTGTTATGAACCTCGATGATAATGACAGCATAGTTAAGGTAGAAAATGTATTTCAGGATAACAATACGGTGTATACTGTAAGTATGTATGAAGATGTGATTTCGTTTGAGGATTACGTCAGACGAAACGGCGGACACCTTGAATGGGAAAGTCTGAGATCATTGGTAAAACCGTTCCTTGAAGGAATGATAACACTCTCAGAAAGCGGAATGTATCATCTGGGTATATGTCCGTCAAATCTTCTGTTTGTTTCGTCAGAGGGAAGGCTCAGACTTGATGACTTTGCCATTCGTGAGGTAAGGCAGAAAGGAAACGCAACAGAAGCTGAGCTGTTTTCAGGGTGCAGTGCCCCCGAACAGTATGAGGAAGACGGCGAGCTTGACGCTGTAACAGATGTTTACGGTTTCTGTGCATCTATGTTTTTTGCTCTTACAGGAAAGCTTCCGCTTGATGCTTTGAAAAGAAAAGAGGACGGCCGTCTTTTAATGAGTACAAGCATAGCAAAGAAGCTTCCGCCTTTTGTAATATCGACACTGGCAAAGGGACTTCAGGTAAACAGGGCTGAAAGAATATCTTCTTTCAGAGAGCTTGCCGAGCAGCTTTCGGCAGCACCTACTGTCAAGGCTATGCAGGACGAAATATCCAGAACGGTCGAAGTACCCGATGAGAAAGCACCTCAGGAGGAGAAGGGCAAAATAAGCAACTTCAGGGTAGGAGTAATATCAATGCTCATAGCCCTTGCCGTGTTCGGAGGTCTTGGATACCTGTGGTATTCAAAAAACCCGCTTGACGGTATGTTTGACATAAACAATGAGCCTACACAGAGTGCTACTATGTCATCTGAGGCTATGCCGGAGGACTTTACTTATGCCGCTGACAGCGAATATTTCCGTGTACCCGATTTTATAGGAAAGACATGGGAGGAAGCAAAGACTGTAGCAGACAGCAGCAATGAATATGCAATATACAAGGCTATAGATGAAGAATTCAGCGATACTGTACCAGAAGGTAAAATATGCAAGCAGACTCCCGATGCTCAGAAAACTGTTTCAAGAGGAAATGACGGCGTAACGATAACCTGTACCATAAGCAAGGGAACACAGTACAGAGAGCTGCCTAAGATTCAGAATGTCAACAAGGATGTTGCGACAGAAAATCTTGTTAAAAACGGATTTGTTGTAAATTCAACTCTTGGTTACAGCGACAGCATTCCGGCAGGAAATGTCATCGGCTACTCAGGAAACATAAAAGAGGGAGATAAGCAGGAGTACGGCTCAGCTATCACGATAAACGTAAGTCTTGGCAAGAAGCCCGAAAGTGCTACGGAACAGACGTTTGTCTATAAGGACAGAACAGCTCCCGCAATTCAGTAATATAATTCCAAAATTTAAGCCACCGCAATAAGTGATTGTTGGTGGCTTGTTTTTAGTATTTAATTTTGTTTTTTGTGCTTTTTATTTGAGAAAAGCGGAAACAGCGGCTTGCGGCTATACTGAAAAGGCGATTGCAGACATCAAAAGCAAAAGCTTTTGATGAACAGCAGGCTCAAGCCTGCTGTTCCGTTTCGGACTTGTCCGAAACGGTCTGCAATCGCCACATATAGAAGCAACTTACATCTTTTAAACCTAACGGGCAAGAAGTCTCCCGCCTCTATAGGCGGTGAGATGAATTGCCTTTCAGCCGTAGGCTGAATTATTGTTGACTATGACTTCATATTATGGTATCTTTGAAATAAAGAGGTGAACAGAGATGA
>ONBJ01000013.1:9882-43179 GCA_900316025.1 uncultured Eubacteriales bacterium | reverse complement strand
AATCAATAAAACTCAGAAGCCTGTTGACCTTTCAAGCGTTGTCATTGATGAAAACTGTACCGACCCTATCGGTGGTGTCTTTGGTCTTGAAGATGAAAAACCTCTTACAGGCAGCTTTACTCTCAGCGAACAGCTCGAAGATAATTCAAACAAGAGCGTTGACGATTTGGACGTTCCTCTTGAGGGCAGCTTTGATGTTGAGCCTGCAACAGTTACGGTACGTGGTAAGTACGTTGAAAATACTAAGCCTGTTGTTACAACGGTTGATAAAAGTCCGTTAATTTCATTTGAAGAAAACGATAAATTCGATATGGACGACATAACCGCAGCAATCCTTAATGTAGCAAAGAATAACGAAAGCAAGGGCATTTCATCGGCAGAATTTGCTGAACAGGTAAAGAAAATTCTTAAAAAAAAAAATAATATAAATATTCAATAAATTAAAATTTAAGCCTTGCTTTTTTTCACAGCAAGGCTTAAAATTTTTTCTGTAATATTTATCAAGGAGATGTTCTGATTTGTTGTTAGATTACTTTTTTACCGTAAGCGAACAGGTTGTTATCCTTTTCATACTTATAGGTATAGGATATTTATGCGGAAAATTCGGGTTCATAGAAGACATATCATCAAAACGTATGACGGACATAGTACTGTACATAGTTACTCCCTGCGTAATGATAAATGCTTATCAGATAGATTTCAACCCGTCAATACTCGCAAACTTAGGAATTACCGCAATTTGTGCCATATCAGTCCATATCATCTCAATAATACTTTCAGGTATTATTTTCCGAAATGGTGACGCAAGCAAAAATGCCGTACTTAAGTTCGGAGCGATTTTTTCCAACTGCGGTTTTATGTCCCTTCCTCTCCAGCAGGCTATAATCGGTCAGGAGGGTGTCCTTTACGGTGCGGCTTTTATCGGAATTTTCAATATAGTTGTATGGAGCTACGGTGTTGTCTGTATGAGCGGAAACATCAAAAATCTTTCAATTAAAAGTCTTATCTTTAACCCCGGTATCATAGGAGTTACAGTTTCTTTAATAATTTTCCTGTTTTCAATAAAGCTTCCCGTTGTTGTCAGAGAACCTGTAAAATATCTTGCTTCTTTAAATACACCTGTTCCTATGCTTATAATCGGATATTACCTTTCCAAAACTCAGATAACAACGGGATTGAAAGACGGCAAAGCGTGGCTGGCTTCGGGACTTAGGCTTGTGGTAATTCCTGTTATCTGCATTACAGCTATGCTCTTAATCGGAATAAAAGGAAACATACTTATATCAATAGCAATAGCCGCAAGTGCTCCCACAGCAGCTACTACCACTATGTTCGCCACAAAGTTTGAAAAGGATACGGAGCTTTCGGTAAATCTTGTTTCGCTGTCAACCATACTTTCAATAGTTACAATGTCCTGTATAGTGTCAGTTTCGCAGATGCTTACAAATTAGCTAAAACCCTGACGTACAAAAAACATAAAGTTTAGGTCAAGCCTTTTCAAAGGCTTGCGGGTCGAGGGCAGAGCCCTCGTCAGGATTTTTAAGGGTGAAACCCTTTAACGCCAGATACAAAAGCCCTGATACCGCTTAGCGGTATCAGGGCAAATTATTTATATTACATACTCTGTCTTCTTCCAAGCCATACAAACACAAACGGACTTACACCTATACCAAGTCCTATAAGAGCCATTACAGCACCTATTACTATGTAAATTATCGAACTTGTCATAGTTGCTCCCGTAACATATGAGGGATTGTTCGGGTCACATAATACCTTTACTGTTTCCCCTTCTGTATAGTCGCTGCCTGAAAACTGCAAAATTTCGTTATATTCCTTGCCGTTCATCTTATACTTAACATATATTGTGCTTGAAGGACTTTCGTCAGGGTCAGCACTCTGCTGAATTTCTATCTTTGAAACAACAGCAGAAATCTCTGTAAAAGAATTTACAGCTGTAAGAGCATTTATTCCGAGAACAAGAAATACAATACCGCCTATCAACAAAATTATCGGAACTAAAATCTTTGCAATAGGATTATCCATTTTCATAACATCATAACCTTCCTTAATAATTAAAGTTTATCCGTTATATGAGTAGTTGGGAGCTTCTTTTGTAATGCTTATGTCGTGGGGGTGACTTTCTTTAAGACCTGCACCTGTAATTCTTACAAAACGAGCTTTCTGATGAAGCTCGTCTATATCCTTACAGCCTGTATATCCCATACCTGCACGGAGTCCGCCTACCATCTGATAGACTGTTTCGGACAAATATCCCTTGTAAGGAACACGACCTTCAACACCTTCGGGAACAAACTTCTTGAAGCCGCTCTGGAAATATCTGTCCTGACTGCCCTTACCCATAGCACCAAGACTTCCCATACCACGGTAAACCTTGAACTGTCTGCCCTGATAGATTTCGCTTTCTCCGGGTGACTCCTCACAGCCTGCAACGAGTGAGCCTATCATAACGGTATTTCCGCCTGCTGCAAGAGCCTTTACTATATCGCCCGAATACTTTATACCGCCGTCTGCAATTATAGGAACTCCGTACTCAGCAGCCGCACAAGCCGCATCGTATATAGCCGTAACCTGAGGAACTCCGATACCTGCAACAACTCTTGTTGTACATATTGAACCGGGGCCTATACCTACCTTTACAGCATCTGCACCTGCTTCAATCAAAGCTCTTGTAGCCTCAGCGGTTGCAACGTTTCCTGCGATAAGCTGTACATCAGGGAACGCACTCTTTACACGCTTTACAGCGTTTATAACGTTTCTGTTGTGACCGTGTGCCGAATCCAGTACCAGAACATCAACCTGAGATTTAATGAGTTCTGAAACTCTTTCGAGTACGTCTGAGGTTGCACCTATAGCCGCACCGCAGAGAAGTCTGCCTTTTTCATCTCTTGCTGAGTTGGGGTACTGCATAAGGTTTTCAATATCCTTTATAGTGATAAGACCTTTGAGCATACCGTTGTCATCTACAAGGGGAAGCTTTTCTATTTTATGTTCTCTCAATATTTCCTGAGCCTGCTCCATACTTGTATTAACGGGAGCGGTTATAAGCTTTTCGGAAGTCATAACGTTCTTTATCTGCTGGCTGTAGTCTGCTTCAGTCATAAAGCGGAGGTCACGGTTTGTTATTATACCTATGAGCTTTCCGTTCTCGCATATAGGAACCCCTGAGATTTTATATTTTGCCATAAGCTGGTTTGCGTCATTTACTGTATGATTAGGTGACAGATAAAACGGGTTTGCAATAACGCCGTTTTCGGATCTTTTTACTCTGTCTACCTGGTCAGCCTGCTGTTCTATGGTCATATTCTTATGAATGATACCTATACCGCCCTCTCTGGCAATAGCTATTGCCATTCTTGTTTCTGTAACGGTATCCATAGCTGCTGTAATAAGTGGAGTATTAAGTCTTATTTTTCTCGTGAGCTGTGCAGATATATCAACATTTGCAGGCTCTACGGAAGACTCGCCCGGAATCAGCAATACGTCATCAAATGTAAGTGCTTCTTTACAAAATTTTTCCTGATAATTCTTGTTTATCATTTTGCCATTCCTCCTTATTTTCCATCGACACAAATTAAATTATTTTTGGTTATTGTATCGATTATAACGATTAAACGACACTTTGTCAATAGTTTAAGGGCTTCGCCCTTAAAAATCCTGACCAAAGGCTTCTGCCTTTGGAAACCGCAGGGCTCTGCCCTTGACCCGCCAAAGGCTCTGCCTTTGGAAACCGCAGGGCTCTGCCCTTGACCCGCAAGCCTTTGAAAAGGCTTGACCTAAACTTTATGTTTGTGTGAACCGCAGAACAAGCGTAAAACAAAAAAAGAAAGGTGAAGCTTAAAGCAACACCTTTCAGTGTGAAGATTATTTTATAAATTCTTTTCCACCCATATAAGGACGAAGTGCAGCAGGAATACTTACAGAACCGTCTGCATTGAGATTGTTTTCAAGGAATGCTATAAGCATTCTGGGAGGTGCAACAACGGTATTGTTAAGGGTATGAGCAAAATATTTTCCATTCTTTCCCTTAACTCTTATTTTGAGCCTTCTTGCCTGAGCGTCACCAAGGTTTGAACAGCTTCCAACCTCGAAGTACTTCTTCTGTCTGGGCGACCATGCTTCAACATCAATAGATTTTACTTTAAGGTCTGCAAGGTCACCTGAACAGCATTCAAGAGTTCTTACAGGAATATCCAGCGAACGGAAAAGGTCAACTGTATTTTTCCAGAGCTTGTCAAACCACATTTTGCTGTCTTCGGGTTTGCATACAACTATCATTTCCTGCTTTTCAAACTGGTGTATTCTGTATACTCCACGTTCCTCTATTCCGTGAGCACCCTTTTCCTTACGGAAGCAGGGCGAATAGCTTGTATATGTATAGGGCAAATCTTCTTCCTTGTTCATTGTATCTATGAATTTGCCTATCATTGAATGCTCACTTGTTCCGATAAGGTACAAGTCCTCACCCTCAATTTTATACATCATAGCGTCCATTTCGGCAAAGCTCATAACACCTGTAACAACGTTGCTCCTTATCATAAAGGGAGGTACACAGTAGGTAAATCCTCTGTCTATCATAAAATCACGTGCATATGAAATAACCGCAGAATGAAGTCTTGCAATATCACCCATAAGATAGTAGAAACCGTTTCCTGCAACACTTCTGGCACTGTCAAGGTCAATTCCGTTGAACTTTTCCATAATATCGGTATGATACGGAACTTCAAAATCAGGAACAACAGGCTCGCCGAATTTTTCGATTTCCACGTTTTCGCTGTCGTCCTTGCCTATTGGAACGGACGGGTCTATTATGTTTGGAATAACCATCATACGCTTTGTTATTTCTTCCTGAAGCTTAACTTCTTCTTCCTGAAGTTTCTGGAGCTTTTCAGCCTGCTCTGTAACCTTGTTTTTAAGCTCCTGAGCCTCGTCCTTTTTGCCCTGAGCCATCAATGCCCCTATCTGCTTTGAAAACTTGTTTCTGTTCGCACGAAGTGAGTCTGCTTCCTGCTGAGCAGCTCTGCTCTTTTTGTCAAGCTCGATAACCTCGTCTACAAGTACAAGCTTGCTGTCCTGAAATTTCTTTCTGATATTTTCCTTTACCACATCGGGATTTTCCCTTAAAAATTTTATATCCAGCATATAAATCTACATCTCCTTATTTCAATAACTGACTTGTTTATATTCAAACTATTTACATATAGTTTTTGCCTAAAAGCTGTGCAAGCTCGAAAAGGTCTTCCTTACTGTAGAACTCTATTTCAAGAACTCCCTTGTTTTTTTCGTCACCCGTCACATTTACCTTACGTCCTAAATGCTCGTTAAGCGAAAGCTCCACCTCGTCATAATATGAAAGCCTTTTTTCTTTTTTAGCAGGCTTTTCCTTTTTGTCGCTGTCGGATTTTTCAGCCTCTGCATTAAGCTTCTTTACCATTCTTTCAAGCTCTCTTACGGAAATTTCCTGTTCAACGCAGATTTCCGCACATCTGAGCATATCGTCATAGTTTTTCAGACTTAGCAGTGTTCTTGCGTGACCTGCCGATATTTTCCCCTTGCCTACAAGTTTCAGTATATCTTCGGGAAGATTTAAAAGTCTTAATGCATTAGCTATAGATGGTCTTGACTTCCCTACAATTTTTGAAAGCTGTTCCTGCGACATACTGTATTCATCAATAAGCTGTCTGAACCCCATAGCTTCTTCAACAGGGTTCAAATCCTCTCTCTGAAGATTTTCTATAAGAGCAAACTCCATTGTTTCCTTGTCGGTAAGCTCCTTTATCACAACGGGAACTTCCGTAAGTCCTGCCATACGGCTTGCACGCCACCGTCTTTCCCCTGCTACTATCTGATAACCGCCGTCTGCTATGGGTCTTACCAGAAGCGGCTGCAATACACCGTGCTGGGATATGGATTCCGCAAGCTCTGCAAGTGCTGTTTCGTCAAACTCACGTCTTGGCTGGGATTTGTTAGGCTCGATTTCAGATATTTTCAGAGTAACTGTACTTCCCGATTCCTCAGGTTCGTTCTCTATGAAAATAGCGTCAAGACCTTTTCCAAGTCCGCTTCTTTTGAGTTTTGAAGCCATACATTTTTCCTCCTTTCTCTGCCTGTCATATATTCTCGGAATAACATATTTAATTTGTTTGTCATTGTTTCACGTGAAACAACTTTAAATTATATCAGGAAAAATACCGTTTTTTAAGAATTGTTTCTTATTATTTCCTTTGCCAGTGCCATATATGCAAGACTGCCTTTACCTGACTTGTCATAATACATAATGGGCATACCGAAGCTGGGAGCTTCCGAAAGACGTACACTTCTCGGAATAACAGTCGAAAATACCTTTCTGGGGAAATACTTTTTTACCTCGTCCACAACCTGCTGAGTTAAGTTAAGTCTGCCGTCGTACATAGTAAGCAGAACACCTTCCATATCAAGCTTGCTGTTATACTGTCTTTTTACACGTCTTACCGTATTCATAAGCTGTGACAGTCCCTCCAGTGCATAATACTCGCACTGAATCGGAACAAGTATAGTGTCACAAAAGCAAAGTGCATTAGTAGTTACAAGTCCCAGAGAGGGAGGACAATCTATAATTATATAATCATACTCTCCCCTTACAGGAGTAATTCCGTTTTTCAGCAAAGCTTCTCTCTTCGGCTTTGAAGCTATTTCAAGCTCGGCAGCCGCAAGATTTATGCTCGCAGGAAGTATACTCAGACATTTGAAGTTCGTTTCAAGGATTATGTCCTTGACCTCAACTTCATCTACAAGGAGGTCGTATGTAGTATATTTCAACTGACTTTTATCTATGCCAACACCGCTGGTTGAGTTTCCCTGAGGGTCTATATCTACAAGCAAAGTTTTCTTGCCGTTCACACCGAGAGCCGCTGCAAGATTTACAGCCGTAGTTGTTTTTCCAACTCCGCCTTTCTGATTGGCTATCGCAATAACCTTAGTCATAAATATCTCCTATCTGTTCATAAAATATAACAACAAGATTATATCACCTTTACGGATAAAATAAAAGTACCTGAATGATATTTTTTCGATGTTTCACGTGAAACACCGAAAAAACTATGACGTACAAAAACCATAAAGTTTAGGTCAAGCCTTTTCAAAGGCTTGCGGGTCGAGGGCAGAGCCCTCGTCAGGATTTTTAAGGGCGAAGCCCTTAAACTCAGGATAATTAAAAATCTCAGATACCGCCAAGCGGTATCTGAGCCAAAACTTCATTTTAATGTTTCACGTGAAACATTAAAATGCGTAAGAGGCATACAAATTAATTTGTATGCCTCTTACAAGGGGTTTCAGATAAGGAAATGGGTATGAGTAGAAACTTGTACACTTATTTTATTAATGTCATCATTTTCTGTATGCAGATGACTTCGGAATCCTTACGCTGTATTCTATATATTCATCGTTTTCGGTTTTATTGCTTACAGCGTTTATTCCGCTTGATTTCATAGTATTGAATGCTTTCGTAAACGTATTCATAAAAATCCTTACATCTTTTATTATAAACCTTTGCGTCTGATTTTTATGTTGTTTTATGTCAATGCCGTTAAGAATATTATAAACCAGTCTTTTTGTCTGTGATTCATCTAGTGAGTCGGTTATGATTTGTTCAAGTATATGTTCTCTTTCATCAGTTTTAAGTTTAAGCAGTTCTCTGACCTGATTTTCAGATATACCGTGTTCGGTTATGCTTTTCTGTTCATCTTCATTGAAACTCAAAAGTTTCAGCTTATCCGATATATACGGCTGAGTTTTGCCTATACGCTTTGCTATCTGGTGCTGTGTCATACGGTATTCGGATATGAGCGTTTTTATAGCTTGTGCTTCCTCGAACATATTCAAATCGGAACGCTGTATATTTTCAATCAGAGCAAAAACTGCGGACTGACCGTCCGAGCAGTTCATAACTATACACGGTATTTTTTTCAATCCCGCAATATCGGCGGCTTTCAGCCTTCTTTCACCTGATATAAGCTCATACTCAACGCATGAAAGCTTTCTGACTGTAAGCGGCTGCAAAATACCGTTCTGAGCTATGCTTTTTGCAAGAGCATTCAGTTCATTCTTATCGAATTTCTTTCGTGGCTGATTTATATTCGGCATTATGTATTCTATCGGAATATCTGTAAGCCTGTTGAATTTTCTGCTGTCAAACAGCATTATGCCGCCCCTTTTCTCTGGTTTCTTTCTTCAGTATTATGATACCACTGACGGCATAATATTTTTGTCAAAGAGAGTGAGTATTAAATAAGTTGTTTAGCAGAAATTATTTTTAAGAGGTCGAATTAAAGGGCAAAATTAAAGGGCGTCGCCCTTTAAAATCCTGACCAAAGGCTCTGCCTTTGGTCAGGATTTTATGGTTTATATTTTTACTGATTTGATTTTTAAAGAGGTTTTTTGGAGATTTTCGAGCCGTGTCGGGGATATGTAAACGGTGTATCGGAAACTTTATCAACTATTACAATGCTTCTGCCATTGTCGTTGACTTTGAACTGAACTATGTTGTTCAACCGACCTCCGAGTATTTTTATACCCTTTTTAGCTGTATCTGTTTCTTCCTTAATATCAGGGCCTTTCATAGATATGAACTTTCCGCCCTTTTTTACAAGAGGAATGCAGTATTCACTAAGGACGTTGAGGGGAGCAACCGCACGTGAAACCACAATATCAAAGCTTTCACGATAACTTTCGTTTCTTCCTAAATCCTCCGCCCTGCCGTGTATCGTACTTACAGATATTCCTAGATGTTCTGAAATTTCGTTCAGAAAGACTATTCTTTTGTTGAGGCTGTCGAGCAGTGTAATTTCAATATCATCTCTTATAATTTTCAGAGGTATTCCCGGAAAGCCTGCACCTGTTCCGACATCTATTATTTTTGCGTTTTTCTTTATATTGACGTAGTGAAGGATACTGCAACTGTCAACAAAATGTTTTACGGCTATTTCATCAGGTTCTTTTATGGCGGTAAGATTGAACTTTTTGTTCCATTCAAGCAAAATCTGACAGTAAAGCCTGAATTTATCAAGCTGAACATCTGTAAGTTCAATATCAAATTTTTTCATACCGTCTTTGAGTATTCTTTCAAATTCTTCCATAACTTACCCCCTGTTTTTATGCTGTGCAAGCCATATGAGCAGAACAGATATGTCGGCAGGACTTACTCCGCTTATTCTTGAAGCCTGACCTATATTTTCAGGCTTTATTTTATTGAGTTTTTCGACAGCTTCAAGTCTTAATCCTGTAATTTCGCTGAAATCTGTTTTAGGAAGCTTTTTTTCTTCAAGCTTTCTCATTTTGGCTATCTGCTCCGACTGTCTTTTTATATATCCGTCATACTTGACTTCAATTTCGACCTGCTCAAATATATTTGCCGCCAAATCGGGTCTTGTTACATCTACTGGCTTAAGGCATTCGTAATTGAGCTGAGGTCTTTTCATCAACTCTATAAGTCTTATGCCTGTTGTGACGGGTGATGTTTCACGTGAAACAAGTATATTGTTTAACTCTTCGGTAGGTGAAATAACGGTATTTTTCAGACGTTTTATTTCTTCTTTTTTGAGAGCCTGTTTTTCGGTAAATTCTGCCCAGCGTTTGTCTGTGATAAGTCCGATTTTTCTTCCTATGGGAGTAAGTCTTTCATCGGCATTGTCCTGCCTGAGTATAAGACGGTACTCCGAGCGTGAAGTCATCATTCTGTAGGGGTCGTCCGCACCCTTTGTTATAAGGTCATCTATGAGAGTGCCTATATATGAAGATGCTCTGTCGAGTATCATAGGTTCTCTGCCCTGTATTTTCAATGCCGCATTAATTCCTGCCACAAGCCCCTGTGCGGCGGCTTCCTCATAGCCTGAGCTTCCGTTGAACTGTCCTGCACCGTACAGACCCGAAAAGCCTTCAAATTCAAGTGTACTGTTCATCATTGTAGGGTCAACGCAGTCATACTCTATAGCATAGGCAGGACGCATAACCACAACATTTTCAAGACCTTTTATTGAATGGTAAAAGTCAAGCTGAACATCTTCGGGTAAAGATGAGGACATACCCTGCAAATACATTTCTTCGGTATCAAGTCCGCAAGGCTCGATAAAAAGCTGATGTCTGGGTTTATCGGAAAATCTTACAACTTTATCTTCTATGCTGGGGCAGTATCTGGGGCCTATGCCCTCAATAAGACCTCCGTAAAGCGGTGAGCGGTGTATATTGTCGAGTATTATTTTTTTTGTATTGTCATTTGTCCAGCTTATATGGCATTTTACTTTGTTTTCGGGAAGTTCTTTCGTATCGTATGAGAACGGTATTACTGGTTCATCTCCGAGCTGTTCTTCAAGGTCGGAAAAGTCTATACTGCTTCTGAGAACTCTTGCAGGCGTACCGGTTTTAAAGCGTCTGAGCGAAAGACCAAGCTCTTTGAGCGACTGTCCGAGAAATGCGGCAGGAAAAATACCGTCAGGGCCGCTTTCATACGAAACGTCACCGACATATACACGACCGCCCAAGAATGTTCCTGTAGCTATTATTACAGCCTTGCATTGATACTGTGCTTTAAGTCTTGTTTCGAGAAGCCATACTTCATTCTGTTTTTTTATGCTTACGATTTCAGCCTGATGAACTTGCAGATTTCTTTGAAGCTCCATTTTATGCTTCATAATACTGCTGTATTTTCTTCTGTCAATCTGAGCACGCAGTGAATGAACGGCAGGGCCTTTTCCCCTGTTGAGCATACGCATCTGCAGCATACTTTCGTCAGCGGTTTTTCCCATTTCTCCGCCGAGAGCGTCTATTTCACGCACAAGATGTCCCTTTGCAGTACCTCCTATCGAGGGATTACACGGACAGTTTCCCACAGCGTCCATATTGATAGTAAAGGCTACGGTATTGCAGCCGAGCCTTGCCGACGCAAGAGCGGCTTCTATTCCTGCGTGACCTGCACCGATTACGGCAACGTCAAAACTTCCTGCTAAAAAACTCATACAAAAATCCTCCTGAATGAACGTGTTATTTGCCTACGCAAAATCTTGAAAATACCTTATGTACGACAACCTCGCTTGCACGTTCCCCTGTTATTTCGAGTATATTCTGAACTGCATCTTCAATTGAAACGGTAGCGGCATCAAGAGTAAATCCCATATCTATGGCAGATATTGCATCATTTACGGCTTCAAGAGCTTTAACAGCACAGTCACGCTGTCTTTCGTTTGCAAGAGTAGCAACTGAGGGGTCAAAGTCTGCCGTACCTGTAATTTTTTCTATTGATTTTATAAGTGTTTCGATACCGTCACCGTTTTTGGCTGATATGCTTACAACATTGGTTATCTGTGAATTTAAGTATTGAATATCAAGCTTATTTTCGCCGTCTGTCTTATTGACAATGGCAACAGAGGGACAGTCCTTTATTACGCTTATGAGGTTTAAGTCCTCACTGTCAAGCTCCTGAGTGGAGTCGAACACGGCAAGTACAAGACCGCTTGTTTTAAGCTTTTGTCTTGCTTTTTCAACTCCGATTTTCTCCACAAGGTTATCTGTATCACGCAGACCTGCGGTATCGGAAAGGTTGAGTGTGACATCTCCGAGTATAACTGTTTCTTCTATAATATCTCTTGTAGTGCCTGGAATGTCGGTAACGATTGATTTTTCGTAACCTGCAAGGCGGTTCATAAGGGTAGATTTTCCTACATTCGGTTTGCCTGCAATAATGGTATCTATGCCTTTTTTTATGACCATACCTGCATCGTAATTTTTGAGTAAGGCTTCAATCATATTTTTTACGCTTACGAGGTCATTTCTGAGATTATCGCTGTTTACTTCGGGAATATCCTCTTCGGGATAGTCTGCCCACGCTGAGAGGTGTGCGGCACAGTTTACAAGAATATCGTTTATTCTGAATATTTCCCTGCTTATCTGACCGTCCATACAGGCAAGAGCCGCTCTTGCTTCTGTTTTTCCTTTGGCTGATATAATATCCATAACGGCTTCTGCTTCGGACAAGTCCATTTTGCCGTTAAGGAAAGCTCTCTGAGTAAATTCTCCTGCCTTGGCAGGAGAAGCACCGCTGTTTATAACGGCTCTGAGAACCTGTTTTGTGATGTACATACCGCCGTGACACGATATTTCCACAACGTCCTCGCCCGTATAGCTGTGCGGCTTTCTGAACACTGTAGCGATAGCTTTGTCAAGCTTTGTATTTTCTTTATCGTAAACACTTCCGTATGCGGCTGTATAGCCTTTCATATCGGATAATTTTTTTCCGCTTATGCTTCTGAATATCCTGTCGGCAATTTTAAAAGAGTCATTTCCCGATATTCTTATAACACCAATTCCTCCTGCACCGTTGGCAGTAGATATTGCGGCTATGGTATCGCTGTTAAATCCCACAATAGCTGTTCTCCTTTTTTGATTTATATATATTATGGTTTTAAGGGCTTACGCCCTTAAAACAGATGAATATTTTTCCGTTTAAGGGTTTCACCCTTAAAAATCCTGACCAAAGGCTCCGCCTTTGGAAACCGCAAGCCTTTGAAAAGGCTTGACCTAAACTTTATGGTTTATGTAACTTTGGGTTTGCATATTAAAACAGCCGTCCCGCATATAAAATAGGGACGGCTAAGCGACTAATGTTTCACGTGAAACATTGTTAAACGTTAATATTATTTTTTAGTATCAACTCTGCCGTACAATGAGAATTTTTCGCCTTCGTTTTTAGGTTCTCTTTCTGTTTTTCTGTGTTCGGTGCTGAAATTGTCTGACGAGCTGAATTTTCTTTTGTTATAGCTTTTCTTTTTATCATAGCCTGTGCCGTAATTTTTTCGACCGCCTCTGCTGTTATATCCGCCGCTTCTGTAGTTTCTTTTATATTCGGGGTCAGGGCCTATAACAACGTGTCTGTTTATTACCTCACCCTCAGACCATGATATTACACCGTTTACCTTCTGGACAGCAGTGTGTATAATTCTTCTTTCATAAGGGTTCATAGGCTCAAGCGAAACATTTCTTCCTGTTTTAAGAACCTTGAAAGCAAGTTTTCTTCCGAGTACTTCAAGAGTTTTTTCTCTTTTCTCTCTGTAGTTGCCTGTATTTATTGTAATTCTGAAATAAGAGTTACCCGTATGGTTTGCAACAAGACCTGCAAGATACTGCAAAGAGTCGAGTGTTTCGCCTCTTCTGCCGATAACCGCACCTACCTGCTCACCTGAAAGTCTGAGTTCTGCGGCATTCTCCTCTTCCGTCATTTCAACTATGATTTCATCAAGACCCATAGCCTCAAGAACTCTTTCGAGGTAAGCCTTAGCCTCCTGAGCAGGGTTATAGTCAGCGGAAACCTCTGTTTTTTCCTCTGATGTTTCTGCCGTATTTTCCGCAGCAGGCGTAGATTTTTCCTCATCTGCGAATA
This sequence comes from uncultured Eubacteriales bacterium, assembly GCA_900316025.1. Lineage (GTDB taxonomy): Bacteria > Bacillota > Clostridia > Oscillospirales > Acutalibacteraceae > CAG-964. Next base: position 29,756 of record ONBJ01000013.1, on the reverse strand, counting down.
AATCTTCAGATATTGTCATTGTCTGAGTACCGCTGTTTTCAGGACTGTTATAATTTGCAGTCGTATTATCTAAAATATCGTCATCAACATTTATAAATGCTCTTACCTTTGCGGGACTTCCTCCGAAAAGACCGAATTTCTTCTTTTCTGCTTTCTTGATAATTTCAAATTCTACTCCGTCATCGCTCTGAACTCCGAGCTGAGCAACTGCATCACTTTTAGCAAGCTCTTCTGTTTCGCCTATACCGATGGCTTCTCTTATCATTATACTCTCCACCTTAAACTTATTTTTTCTTCTTATTCTTATTCTTCTTATTTTCGGATTTACCTGATGAACTTACATTATTGTTATTTGTTTCGGTAATGTTTCTCTTTTTAGGGTTATAGGAATAAGTAACATTTTTTTCCTGTATTCTGAGAAGCTCGATTCTCTGAGCCTCCTGCTTGGCTATCATATGGTTAAGACTGTAGAAATTCTGTAAAATCAAAGTCTGTATAAAGCTTGTCAATGTAGACATAATCCAGTACATACCAACGGCTGCGGGAACGGAGAATGCTATATACGCACTGAAAAGCGGTGTGAATAAAAGCATACCCATCATACAGCCCTGCTGCTGTTTCAGAGTTCCCTGAATTTTCATAGTCACAAGCTGAGCGGCAAGAGATGTTACAAGACAAAGAAACGGAATAAGCCACAGAGCGGAAAATCCGTCACTGGGTTTTCCCAGCAAATCAAGACCGAGAAAATTGAAGCTTTTTGCATAATTCACTATGTTTGTAACGTCATCGGGAGAGAAGAAGTCATTGAGGAAAATACCGCCGTCAGTCATACGGGCTATGCTTACGATTTCAAGCTGTCCGTATATTGTCGTGAACTGATTTCCGATACCGGGCATAACGGTAAGATTATTGAGTGCATTTGTAACTATATCCTTGCTCATATGAAGGGTGTTTGTAAGCGGACTTGCGACAGCATAATACACTCCCATTAGGATTAAAAGCGGAACGAACATTGAGCTGCAGCCCATAGACTGCATACCGCCCTCTTTGTCATAGAGCTTCTGTATCTCCTCATTCATTTTCTTTGTATCATTTGCGTATTTCTGTCTTAACTCCTGCTGTTTTTTTGAAAGTCTGGCACTTTTTGCCATAGATTTCTGCTGACGTATCGACAGCGGAAACAGTACAATCTTTACAACTATTGTAAACAGGATAATAGCTATACCATAGCTTTTGAATATGCTGTAGAAAAACCACAGGACATATCCGAACAGACTTCCTATAACACCGAATATAATTCCGAAAAAATCCAAATCTCTCTCGCTTCCTCTCTTTTATGAATAAAAGCAGCTTATTTTCTTTTTTTCTGAGGAACAGGGTCATAGCCGCCCTTTGAAAAGGGATTACATCTTAAAATTCTCCACAACGTCATAAAACCGCCCTTGAAAGCTCCAAATCTCTCTATAGCCTCAAGCCCGTACTGTGAACAGGTAGGAGTAAATTTACAGCTTGGCGGTTTATTGGGTGAAATATTTTTCCTGTAAAATCTTATCAGCCAAAGAAGCGGATATTTCATATAAGAACCCCCGCTTTTTTCAGCTGCTTTTCCATATGACGCAAAACCTCTGTGCTTTTTACAAGGGGAGTTCTTCCTCTGGCTACAAAAACTATGTCATAACGGTTGTCTATTCTGGGATAAAGCTCCCTGAGAGCAGCCATAATAACCCTCCTTGCACGGTTTCGCATTACTGCCTTTCCTATTTTCTTTCCTGTGGTAATTCCGATTTTCGGAACACCGTACCTGCGTCTGAACACATAGATTACGACAACAGGTGACACATATGCTTTTCCTCTGTTATATACTCTGTAAAACTCTTTGTTTTTTTTCAGTGTAGGAATTTTCATAAAAACATCTTTCCCTGTTTCAACTGCATAAGACGGAATTGACCACAAAAACAAAGACCACCTTATCAGTGGTCTTAATTTTTAGTAAGACAACCTTTTTCTACCCTTTGCTCTTCTGCGGGCAATCACTTTACGTCCGTTACTATCAGACATTCTCTTTCTGAAGCCATGCTCCTTTTTTCTGTGAAGCTTTTTGGGCTGATATGTTCTAAGCATCAAAAATCCTCCTTTCAGACATTAACCTTGCAATTTAGCATTATATCCTAATTTATAAAATCAGTCAATAATATTTTTTCAATTTTTAGAATTTCGCCTCAAAATCTAAAAACCTTTTAATTATCTGTAATATATAATAGTCATATTTGTACAAAATAAAAAAATAAATCACATATATTCCGAAACCATAAAGTTTAGGTCAAGCCTTTTTAAAGGCTTGCGGTTTCCAAAGGCGGAGCCTTTGGTCAGGATTTTTAAGGGCGAAGCCCTTAAAATTAAACATCTGATGTATACAGGGCATATTGTTTTTTGATTATATTTTAGAATTTTATAAAAAAGACAAAAAGTATTTGAAATACAAAAGATAATGTGATAAAATGAATCAGATAACAGGTAATAATAAATAAATTGCGAAGAGGTGGATTTTTTGGATACGTTTAACGAAGTATGGGAAGTCATCTGCGACTATCTGAAAAGCAAGAATGATGACGGAAGGAAAGCAATATCAGATGTAGCGTACAATGCGTGGATAAAGACTATCGAACCGATAGGACTTGATTTTGAACAGGGTTATATTATTCTGAGCGTACCAAACAAGCTTAACAAGACAGTAATCGAAAACAGCTACATAGAAATACTCAAGATTGCCTCTGAAGAAGTTTTCGGAAAGAAGTTCGATTTTCTGATAGAAGTTGCCGGCGACGATAAAAAAGAACCCTTACCGAAAACAATCAGCAAGGCTGCGGAAGAAACTGCCGACAACAGATACGGTGATGAATATACCTTTGAAAATTTTGTGGTAGGAAAATCCAATGACCTTGCATATAAGGCTTGTGTCGCTGTAGCCAAAGACCCGGCAGGTCTTGAGGTTCAGAACCCCCTGTTCATATACGGAAACTCGGGACTTGGAAAAACTCACCTCCTTTACGCTATAAAGAACGTGATAAACAGGAACTATCCCTCAAAGAAAATAATCTACGTCAAGGGCGAGGACTTCACAAACGAGCTTATCGACTCACTTAGTAAGAAAACAGCCGACAAGTTCCGTGACAAGTACCGTACTGTAGATGTTCTTCTCGTGGACGATATTCAGTTCATCGCCGGAAAAGAGGCAACTCAGGAGGAATTTTTCCATACCTTCAATACACTCTATGAAGCAAAAAAGCAGATTGTATTTACATCGGACGTTCCGCCTAAAGAAATGAAAACCCTTGAGGACAGACTTAAATCACGTTTTGAATGGGGTCTTCTTGCCGATATTCAGCCGCCTGATATAGAAACAAGAATAACAATCATAAACAAAAAGGCTGAACAGCTCAACATAGAAATTCCCTATAATATAAGCGAGCTTATTGCCTCAAAGATAAAAACAAACATACGTAAGCTTGAAGGTGCTGTAAAAAAGCTTCACGCAAAAAATCTTCTCAACAACGAAAAGATAAGCGTAAAAATGGCTCACGAGGTAATTGCAGAGCTTCAGAGTGAGGACGTAGCGGTTGAAATAACTCTTGATACCATAGTTGAGGAGGTTGCAAGAACCTTCAATGTAACTCCAGAGGAAATAAAATCCTCAAACAGACGTGCAAATCTTTCCAAAGCAAGACAGATTGCAATATATCTTGTAAAGGATATAACAAATATGTCTATGGAACAGATAGGCAACGAATTTAACGGCAGACATCACTCTACAATAGTATACACCTGTCAGCAGGTTGAGAAAAATATGGAGTTTGACCCCAAGGTAAAGGAAACTATACTTGATATAAAGAAAAATCTTCAGAATAACAGATGATTTTTCTGCCTGAAAGTTTTTAAAGGTTTTTAGAGTCTTTTCAACATAAAAAGTTGAAAGCCCTCAGAACGCATATTACATCACGGAAAGATTCTTAACAGTTTTATCAACATTTGACATTAAGATTCTCACAGTGTTATCAGAGAGTCTTTCCGTGAAAAAAGTTATTGATTTTTCTCAACACCAAACCCACAGCCTCGAATCAATAACTTTTCCCCATTCTATGGGAACAAATCAGGCATACTGACAAATTAACACCCCCTACTATTACTACTAAAATAATGTAATATATACTACACTATATAAAGGACAGATTAAAATGAAATTCTCCTGCCAGCAAAAAGACCTAGCAGCAGCAGTTACCAATGTTCAGAGAGCAGTTTCTACAAAAACAAATCTTCCTGCTCTTGAAGGCATCTTCATAAAAGCAGAGGATAAAGGCATAACTCTCTGCGGATATGACCTTGAAATAGGTATAACTACTTTCATTGAATGCAGCGTACAGGAAAAAGGCTCAATAATAGCAGGTGCAAAGCTTCTCGGTGATATAGTAAGAAGGCTTCCTGCAAATAATGTGAATGTAAGTACTGACGAAAGAGATATAATATATATAAGCAGCGGTTTTGCTGATTATCAGATAGTAGGTATTTCTTCCGAGGAATATCCCGAACTTCCCGTTATTGAGGAAATGGAAAGCTTTTCCGTAAAGGGCGGAATACTTAAAAATATGATAAAGCAAACTATCTTTGCCATATCTGACGATATGACAAAGCCTGTATATACAGGCTCTTTGTTTGAATTGAAAAACAATGTTTTCAAGATAGTTTCCATAGACGGTTTCAGAGTTGCCATAAGACAGGAAGCCGTTTCGTGCGGTATAAGCAGTAAGTTTATAATACCCGGAAAAACTTTAAGCGAAATACTCAAGCTTGTAAGCGATGACGAGAAAGATACATCTGTTACGCTCGGAAAGCGTCATGCTGTTTTCAGAATAGAAAACTATTCGATTATAACCAGACTTATCGAGGGAAATTTCCTTGACTACAATTCCGCAATTATGCCCGGAGCAAAAACGGAACTCAGGGTTAATACAAGAAATCTTATTTCTGCGGTTGAAAGAATGTCGCTGCTTAATTCGGACAAAATCCAAAGCCCCATAAGGTGTATGGTGTATGATACACAGGTAAAGCTTTCATGCTCTACAAGCGTTGGAAAGGCAAATGACTCAATAGATGCAAAAATAAGCGGCGAAAATGTCGAGATAGGTCTTAATAACAGGTATCTGCTTGAAGCACTGAAAAATACGGAAACAGACGAGGTTAAAATTCAGCTAAACGGTTCTCTTTCTCCGATAAAGATAATGCCTGTTGACGGTGATTCCTTCCTGTTTCTCGTAGTGCCTATGAGGTTCAAACAATGAGAAAAACAGAAAAAATTTTTATAGATACTGAATATATAAAGCTTGACAATCTTCTGAAGCTTTCGGGAGCATTCCAGACGGGCGGTCAGGCAAAGCTTATGGTTCAGAACGGTGCAGTAAAGCTCAATGGTGAAATCTGTACAATGCGTAACAGAAAGATAAGAAGCGGCGATGTTGTGGAAACAGATGATATTGTCATAGAGGTATACGACAAGTGATTATAAACCGTCTGGAATACTGTAATTTCAGAAATCTGAAAAGCGGCTGCATATATCCCTGTGACGGTATGAATATAATAACAGGCGAAAACGGACAAGGAAAGACAAATCTGCTTGAATGTATATGGATGTTCAACGGAGTTAAGTCTTTCAGAGGTTCAAAGGACAGGGAGCTTGTTGCTTTCGGTGAGAGCTTTGCGTGGGCTGAGCTTGGATTTTTTGCTCAGGACAGGGAGCAGTCTGCAAGGCTTGAATTTAAAAACGGAAAAAGAGAGGCTTTTCTCAATGAAATAAAAAAGCCTGCACCTTCTCATCTTATGGGAAAGCTGACATCTGTAATATTTTCGCCTGTTCATCTTTCGCTTGTAAAGGACGGCCCGGGAGTAAGGAGAAAATTTACCGACAGTGCAATATGTCAGGTAAAGCCTAAATACTCTGTATATCTTGCAAGATACAACAGGATTTTAAGTCAGAGAAACGCACTTCTTAAGGAGTTTTCAGCGTATTCAGACCCGTATGCCGCCATTGAGGTATGGGACAGGGAGCTTGCAGTAAACGGAGCGGTTATAATAAACGAAAGAATAAAGTATCTTTCAAGGCTTTCGGATACGGCAGGTGTTTATCACAGCGGAATTTCGGACAACAGAGAAAAGCTGGAGATAGTTTACAGGAAAAAGTATACGTCTGAAACAACGGTTTCAGAAATATCGCAGGAGCTTTTTGAACAGCTTAATCAGTCGCTCAAAGAGGATTTACAGTTGAAATATACTACCAAAGGCCCTCACAGAGATGATTTGGAAATATATATAAACGGAAAAAGTGCAAGACAATATGCCTCTCAGGGACAGCAGCGTTCGGCGGTGCTGTCGATGAAGCTTGCCGAGGCGACATTGGCAGAACTTATAACGGGTACAAAGCCTGTTATACTTCTTGATGATGTTATGAGTGAGCTGGACAGCGTAAGAAAAAATTTTCTTCTCAACGAGCTTGATAAAAAGCAGGTTTTTATAACGTGCTGTGATGAATCCTCAGTTTCGGCTCTTGCAGAGGGAAAGGTATTTGCCGTAAGGAGCGGAGAGGTTTCGGAGAAACAATAATTACAAAGAGGAATTTTCAGTTATGTATCTGCATCTTGGAAATAATATGATTGTAAAAGAGAAGGATATAATAGGAATATTTGACATAGACAACACCACGGTATCGAAGCATACCAGAAAATATCTGTCGCAGAGAACAAAGAACGGTGAAATAATAAATGTTTCGTCAGAGCTGCCCAAGTCATTTGTTGTGTGCCGTACCGACAAAGGAACACAGGTATATATAAGCCAGCTTTCGCCGAAAACCCTGATGAACCGCCACAGTTTTTAAGGGCAAAGCCCTTAAAAATAACGTTTCGTTTAAGGGTTTCACCCTTAAAAATCCTGACGAGGGCTCTGCCCTCGACCCGCAAGCCTTTGAAAAGGCTTGACCTAAACTTTATGGTTTTGCTGACGGAAGTTTTTGGAAATTCTTGTAAGTTTTATTTTTTGATAAAGGATTGATAAGCTATGAAAAGAACGAGATGTCCGTATTGCGGAAAAAGACTTAATTATTTTCAGGCATTTGCCGAAAGAAAACAGGGAGAGTACAAGTGCAGACGCTGCGGAAGAAACTCTACTGTTTATTTTTCAAAAAGCTATAAGTTTCTTGTAGGCGTGGTTGTTCTTATTGCCATAGTTATGGTAATAATTTTTACTACTCCTGTGTTTATAAGAAATTTATGGGGTATGCTCTGGACGGCAGTTCCGTTTTTCATTCTGTATCTTGTGACCCCTTTCTTTCTCAGGCTTGTGCCGATTAAGAAAAGAAAGACTATAGATTATGATAAATTTGAAGAGTCTTCACACAGTCACAGAAAAACAAGCTCCGACGATGATTTAATCAGTAATGCTCACACAAAGACTGTTCCCAGTCTTAAAGTATCTTCGGATACGTCGGACGATTTTCTTGATATATCGGAATTGAATTTATAAATAATCCGGAAGTGATTTGAATTGAAGCTTTTGAGGCTGCCCGTATGTCCTCATTGTAATGCGGTTTACAGATACAATGAGGTAAGCAATATGTGCAGATACAGGAATATTGAATGCAGACACTGCAAAAAGGTGTTTACTGTTTATAAGACAAAAGGCAGAGTGATATTTTTTACTGTTGATATAGCCGTTCTTATTGTGCTGAATATAGTTCTTGCACATTTCTGCGGCTTCACACTGCTTGGACTTCTGATTTTTACGCCTGTTTTTTTCGGACTGTCGCTGTTTATACTTCCTTTTACGGTAAGGTTCAGGGTGTATGACAGATACAGGGAAAGAAAAAAGAAGAAAAATTAGACGGGTATAATTAAAGAAGATTAGTATGAGAGAAATATATTGAAACGGAGGGCTTGAAAATTGGATAATCCTGATATAACACCTGATATAACTAAGGTTGAAAATGAATACGGTGCCAACGAAATTCAGGTTTTGGAGGGACTGGAGGCAGTAAGAAAAAGACCTGGTATGTATATAGGCTCAACAGGCCCGTCGGGACTGCACCATCTTGTTTACGAAATAGTTGACAACTCCATAGACGAAGCACTGGCAGGTTACTGTACAAAAATTGAGGTTGAGATACTGCCCGATGATATAATCCGTGTAAGGGACAACGGCAGAGGTATACCTGTAGGTATAAATGAAAAAATGGGAATACCTGCCGTAACCGTAGTATTTACCGTTCTTCACGCAGGCGGAAAATTCGGCGGCGGCGGATACAAGGTATCGGGAGGTCTGCACGGAGTAGGTGCTTCCGTAGTAAACGCACTTTCGGAATGGCTTGAGGTTACAGTATGTGACGGCGAAAAAGTATACAGGCAGAGATACGAAAGAGGCGATACAATAACTGAGCTTGAACTGATAGGCGAAGGCTCAGACAAGGGTACAGAGGTAATATTCAAGGCTGACCCCGAAATATTTACGGAAACAACAAAGTATGAGTTTGAAATACTTGAAAGACGGCTGAGAGAACAGGCTTTTCTTAATGCAGGTCTGCACATAGAACTCAGAGATTTGCGTGACGATGATGCTGTTGTCAGCAAAAGCTTCAAGTATGACGGCGGTATAAAAAGCTTTGTTGAATATATACACAAAAAAAGAGAACTTGACGTAGTTCACCCCGATATAATATATTTCAGCACAACCGCTCCAGATGACAGTGCATCTGCTGAGGTTGCCATGCAGTACAACGAAGGATATAACGAAATAGTCCGTTCCTTTGCCAACAATATACGCACCGTGGACGGCGGTACGGCTGAGGACGGTTTCAAGCGTGGTCTTACAAGAGTTATGAACGACTATGCAAGAAAATTCGGTATTCTCAAGGATAACGACAAAAATCTCTCAGGTGAGGATTTAAGAGAAGGTCTTACTGTTGTAATAAGCGTAAAGCTTAAAGAGGCTCAGTTTGAGGGTCAGACAAAGACGAAGCTCGGAAATACCGAAATGAGAACTATGGTTGAAAAAATGACAGGCGAAAAGCTCAGAATTTATCTTGAAGAAAACCCCTCTGCCGCTAAGATGATTTTTGAAAAGGCTCTCGCCGCTTCAAGAGCAAGAGAGGCTGCAAGAAAGGCTAAGGAGCTTGTAAGAAGAAAATCCGCTATGGAAAATGCTTCTCTCCCCGGTAAGCTTGCAGACTGTCAGTCCAGAAACTCAGAAGAAACCGAAATATACATCGTAGAGGGAGATTCCGCAGGCGGCTCGGCAAAGGGCGGCCGTGACAGACGTTTTCAGGCTATACTTCCGCTTTGGGGAAAAATGCTCAATGTAGAAAAAGCACGTCTTGACAGAGTTTACGGAAATGACAAGCTTATGCCTGTTATAACCGCACTCGGAACAGGTATCGGTGAGGATTTCGACATTACAAAGCTGAGATACGGCAAAGTAATAATTATGGCTGATGCCGATGTTGACGGCTCGCATATAAGAACCCTTTTACTTACATTCTTTTTCAGATTTATGCGTCCTCTTGTGGAACAGGGTCATATATATATAGCACAGCCGCCGCTTTACAGAATTACTAAAAACAAGGAGCATAAATACGCTTATACCGACCTCGAAAGAGATAAAATACTCAGTGAGATAGACGGAAAAAGCGATATTCAGAGATATAAGGGTCTTGGTGAGATGGACTCCGAACAGCTCTGGGAAACTACTATGAACCCCGAAACAAGAGTTATGCTCAGGGTAGAGCTTTCTGACGCAGAAGCCGCTGACGAAATATTTACCATTCTTATGGGCGATAAGGTAGAACCCAGACGTGAATTTATAGAGCAGAATGCAAAGTATGTTCAGAACCTTGACATATAACGTATTTTGTGTGTTTGACAGGTGATTTTATTGGAAAATAACACTAATGAGCATAATAACGAGCATATAGACAGCATACTTCATGAGGTTCACAGCTCGGAGGAAATAAACAAGTTCCGCACCAAAGGAATTTTAGTCTATGAAAACGAATTTACCCTAACTGACTCAGAAGCCTATGACGGACTTAAAAATTCGGGAATGATAAAAACTACAGGCATTCGCTCTGTTGTATATAACGTGCTTCTCTTACTTGCTATGGCAGGATTTATATTTTCCTATGCTGTAAAGGGAAACTTCAACGATATTGTATTTACGTTTATTTCAGCCGTTGTTCTTGCAATCGTCTGGACTGTCCCCATTATATCCCTTAAAAAGCTTGCAAAGGTAAATGCCAACGGAAATTCAATAAAATTCCGTCTTTATGAGGACTGTCTGCATATTCTCTGCAACGATAATAGCTGGCTTATAGAACTTGACAATTCCAATAAAATCCGTATTTCAAAAAATGTCATAATAATAAAACGACTTAAAGACAATCAGTTGTTCGTAATTCCGCTGAGAGCCGTTGCGGATAGAAGCAAGGAAAGAGTTCTTGGAATACTCAGAAAAGGTATGATGGACTTATAGTGTATTTTCTCTGAAAACAAGGTGATTATATTTGAAAAAGAGCATAACCTCAATTACTGTAAGATACGGCGAAACGGATATGATGGGAATAGTTCATCATTCCGTGTATGCACTTTACTATGAGCAGGCAAGAGTGGATTTTATAAAGCTTTTCGGCGTGACATATAAGGAGCTTGAAGAAAAAGGTCTTATGCTTCCCCTTATATGCCTTGAATGCAGATATAAAAAGGCTCTTTACTTTTCCGATGAAATTACGGTCGAAGCCTTTGTGGAGGAAATCAGACCTGCAAAGATAAAGTTCGGCTACAATATCTATAACTCCGAAAACGAACTTGTAAACACAGGCTTTACAGAACACGGCTTTGTCAGCAGTACGACTTTCAAGCCAATCAATGCGAAAAAGCTTTTCCCCGATATATACCAAAGTCTGAGCGAAAGCTTAGCCGAATAACACCCCTATAAAACATATTCAACATAAACCATAAAGTTTAGGTCAAGCCTTTTCAAAGGCTTGCGGGTCGAGGGCAGAGCCCTCGTCAGGATTTTTAAGGGTGAAACCCTTAAACTGAAAACAGGATTTTTAAGGGCGAAGCCCTTGAACTACAACAAAGAAGGTGCGAAATCTGTGGATAACGAAAATAAAAACAACAGAATAATAGACGTTGATTTGAGAAAAGAAATGAAAAAATCTTTCCTTGAATACTCAATGTCTGTTATAGTTTCGAGAGCTTTGCCCGATGTGCGTGACGGTCTGAAGCCTGTTCATAGAAGAATACTCTATACAATGCACGAGAAAAATCTCGGCCCCGAAAAGCCATACAGAAAATGTGCCGATACTGTCGGTGCTGTTCTCGGAAGCTATCATCCCCACGGCGATGCTTCCGTATATGACGCTCTCGTAAGACTTGCTCAGGACTTCTCTATGAGATACCCCCTCGTTGACGGTCACGGAAACTTCGGCTCGGTGGACGGCGACCCCCCCGCTGCTTACAGATATACAGAATCTAAAATGAGCAAAATTTCAGTAGAAATGCTCACCGATATTGACAAGGAAACAGTCGATTTTGCACCTAACTTCGATGACAGACTGAAAGAACCTGTTGTTCTCCCCTCTCGTTTTCCTAATCTTTTAGTAAACGGTTCAAGCGGTATCGCTGTAGGTATGGCTACAAATATCCCCCCTCACAATATGGGAGAAGTAATTGACGCTATGTGCTGCCTCATTGATAACCCCGATGCGGAACTCCCTGAACTTATGGAATATATACAAGGCCCTGATTTTCCCACAAGTGCCTTGATTATGGGTCGCTCAGGCATAAGAGCAGCCTACGGTACCGGCAGAGGTAAAATTATCGTAAGAGCTAAAGCCGAAATTGTCGAGGGCAAAAACGGACGCTATAAAATTATCGTTACAGAGCTTCCCTATCAGGTGAACAAGGCAAGACTTGTTGAAAGTATTGCCGACCTCTGCAAAGATAAAAAAATAGACGGCATTACCAACATTGAAGACCACTCCGACAGAAACGGTATGCACATCGAAATAGATATAAGACGTGATGCTTCACCTCAGATTATACTCAACAAACTGTATACACTTTCGCAAATGCAGATTACCTTCGGCGTTATTATGCTTGCCATAGTAAACGGTGAACCTAAAATACTTACCTTAAAGCAGATTTTACAGCACTATATAGATTTTCAGGTAGACGTTATAAGACGCAGAACTGTATATGACCTTAAAAAAGCTCAGGAAAGAGAACATATACTCGAAGGTCTGAAAACAGCCATCGATTTTATAGACGAGGTTATCGCTATAATAAGAGGCTCAAAGGATAAATCCTCGGCAAAGACAAAACTCTCCGAAAGATTTGGTCTTGACGATATTCAGACACAGGCTATCGTACAGATGCAGCTCGGTCAGCTTACAGGTCTTGAAAGAAGCAAAATCGAAAACGAACTCAGTCAGATTATAGAAAAAATAAAGGAATATAACGATATTATATCAAGCTATGAACGTCAGTTAAGCATAGTAAAAACTGAGGCTCTGGAAATAAGAAGAAAATTCGCAGACCCCAGAAGAACCGAAATTATGTCCGTAAGCGGTGAGGTCGATATAGAAGACCTTATTCCCAATGAGGAATGCGTCTTTACTATGACAAGATTCGGATATGTGAAAAGACTTTCTGTCGATACATACCGCACACAGAAAAGAGGCGGTAAGGGTATCTCAGGTATGAGCAGACGTGAGGAAGATGTCGTTTCCGATATGTTCATAGCCAACAGCCATGACTATGTTCTGTTCTTCACGAACTTCGGCAGGGTCTACAGAAAAAAATGCTACGAAATCCCCGAAGCAAGCAGAACAGCAAAGGGTACTAACATAGCCAATATACTTCCCCTTTCTCCCGATGAAAAAGTAACCTCAATAATAAAAGTACCTGAATTTGATGATGAAAAATACCTTGTTATGGTAACCAAACTCGGTCTTGTAAAAAGAATAAAGCTCAATGCCTATAACACAGGGCGTAAGGGCGGACTTATTGCTCTCGAACTCATTGACGGCGATGAGCTTGCGTGGGTAAAGATGACGGACGGAAACAATAAGGTCATAGTAGCTACAAGACAGGGAAAGGCGATACGCTTTGATGAAAATGACGTAAGACCTACAGGCAGAGCTTCAAGAGGTGTAAAGGCACTGGAGCTTCTCAATGACGATTTTGTAGTCGGTATGGCGGTTGCAGATGAGGAAAGCGTTCTGCTTACTGTTTCCGAAACAGGCTTCGGCAGAATTTCCAATGCAAGTGATTACCGCATACAGTCAAGAGGCGGTAAGGGTCTTATAAATTACCATACCGAAAAATACGGTGCGGTTGCAGGCATAAGTACGGTATCTCCCGAAAATGACGATGTAATTATGATTTCCTCAGACGGAGTTATAATACGTATAAAAGCCGATTCAATAAGAGTTTGTGCAAGACCAAGCAAGGGCGTTACTGTTATGAAGGTAAGCGATGAAAATAAGGTTGTTGCTTTTGCTGTAGCTCCTCACGATGATGACAGCAGCAGTATAACCGAAATTGAAGACGATACCGAAAATAACAGCGATGAAGTCGGTGAAGATGTTTCCGAAAAAGAATAAAAGCTTTCTGTTTTATCAGATGTTTGGGCGGTGATGTGTATATGAAGCGTAAGGATTATATAAGCTGGGACGAATATTTTATGGGTGTTGCACTTCTTGCGGCACAAAGAAGCAAAGACCCGAATACTCAGGTCGGTGCGTGTATCGTAAGCGGCGAAAAAAGCTGCTACGGCAAAAATGTAATAATCTCAACAGGATATAACGGCTTTCCGCTCGGCTGCTCGGACGATGTTTTTCCTTGGGAGCGTGAGGGCGAACCCAACAGCACAAAGTATCCTTTTGTAGTTCACGCTGAGCTTAATGCAATACTTAATGCTCACGGAAAGTCACTCATAGGTACTAAAATATATGTCGCTCTCTTTCCCTGCAACGAGTGTGCAAAGGCTATAATACAATCGGGAATAAAAGAAGTAATATACCTTTCCGACAAGTATTCCGATACCGACAGCACAAAGGCTTCAAAAAGAATGCTCGAAGCCGCAGGTATAAGGCTTACACAGTTTTCACCCGACAAGGACAGTATAACACTCAGCTTTAAATAATTATATTTGCGGATTTATTTGATTTTTCAGAAATTGAATAAATCCGCAATTTCAACACTTATCTTAATATATAATAAATTTGTTATTACATAAACTATTTTGTTTAAAACAACTATTTTGTAAAAAACGTTTGACAAATTATAACGTTTGATGTATACTGTCTAAGTCAGATAAAAAATATGTAATTCCGAGGTGTAACTCAGTTTGGTAGAGTGCTACGTTAGGGACGTAGATGCCGCAGGTTCAAGTCCTGTCACCTCGACCATTCCTTAAACTGTCGATTGATTTCGGCAGTTTTTTTGTTTTTCCGCAACAACAGTTTTTAGGAAAAATATATTGATTAAACCGAAATTCAAATGTATAATGTTTAGGTGTTTATTGATATTATGTATTTCCGAAATATCAGAGGAGTGGTATCTTGCTTTTTTCAGGTGCAACATTTTTATTCCTGTTTCTTCCTTTTGTGATAACAGTATATTATACTCTGCTCAGAAACAACAGAAAGCTTCAAAATATATTTTTATGTTTGGTAAGCATTGTTTTCTATGCCTGGGGAGAACCTGCTTTTGTGTTTGTTATGTTGTTGTCGATTACTGCAAACTATCTGTTCGGCTTGTATATAGGAAAAAGAATAAAAAACAATAATAATTCAGGTTGTAAAACCGTTCTGATATTATCGGTTATATTTAATCTGCTTATATTATTTGTGTTCAAATATCTGGCATTCACAATATCCAGCATAAATCAGTTCTTCGGACTTTCCCTTACCGTACCTTCCATAGCTTTGCCTATAGGCATATCATTTTTTACTTTTCAGGCTATGTCATATGTCGTTGACGTATACAGAGGAGAGGCTTATCAGAAAAATATACTTAATGTCGGTTTATATATATCATTCTTTCCTCAGCTTATTGCAGGCCCTATTGTAAGATACGAAACAGTTGCAAATCAGATAGAATACCGAAAGGAAACATTCAGCGATTTTTCAGGCGGTGTATACAGGTTTATTCTCGGACTTGGAAAGAAAGTACTGATTGCAAATAATATGGCAGTGGTTGCCGACGCTTTTTTTGACGGTAATATCAGCAGCATTTCTTGTCTGTCTGCCTGGGTGGGTGCTGTTGCATATACTTTTCAGATATTTTTCGATTTCAGCGGATACAGCGATATGGCTATCGGATTAGGAAGAATGTTCGGCTTTCATTTTCTGGAAAATTTCAGATACCCTTATATTTCAACTTCAATCACTGAATTCTGGCGTAGGTGGCATATTTCACTCGGAACGTGGTTTCGTGATTATTTATACTTTCCGTTAGGCGGAAGCCGTGTGGAAAAGAAATCAAGGCTTGTATTCAATCTGTTTATGGTCTGGCTTATGACAGGAATATGGCACGGAGCAAACTGGACTTTTATAGTATGGGGACTTATGTATTTTGTCCTGCTCGTAATAGAAAAACAGACAGGATTACATAAATCCGAAAAATTCAAGCCTTTAAGATATATTTATACCATTTTCTTTGTGATAATCGGCTGGGTTATTTTCAGAGCGTCATCTATAGAAAATGCCGTTGAATATATCGGGGCTATGTTCGGATTCTCAGGAATATCGGCTGATAATAGTGCGTTGTTCTATCTGAAAGAAAATGTATTCGGATTTGTGCTTGCATTGCTGGCATCGACACCTGTTTTCAGAAAATTATATGAAAAATATCTCTCTGAAAGCAAGGGCGGACAAGTATTTGTTGCCGTATCTCTGATAATTATATTTTTATTAAGTGTGATATATATTGTAAAGGGAACTTATAATCCGTTCATATATTTTAATTTCTGAGGAGGTGCAGTTCTTTGAAATCTGATTTTGATGTAAGAAAAACAGTTGCAGTTATTTTTACAGCCTTCATATCCTTATGCGGAATTATGACATTATTGCTGTCGCCCAGACAGGTTTTCGGAGGTCTTGTGAGAGGTTATATAAATACTCCCGAAGAAAGCAGTTTTTTTCAGAAGCTCGGCAATTCCGTAAAAACATTTGACGGCAGAGTAAGCGAGTATTTTGTGTTTCACGATTTGTCAATCCACTCATACGGAGGTATTCAGAGAGTACTTAATAAATCCCTGATAAACGATACAGACAAAAGTTACGAGGTTGTGAAATTAAAAAACGGATACCTTACATTCAGACAGAGCGGTGAAGGAGATTTAAGACCGTTAAAAAATTGTCTTATTGATTTCAAAAAAATATGCGACTCATCAGGAAGCAGATTATTGTTTGTAAATAATCTCAGCAAGGATACAACAAATGAAAAACTTATTCCTGACTTTTACCCGTATGTTTATAATTCAGACTTTAAACAGATAAAATCGGATTTAAAAAATAACGGTGTAAACGTTCTGGATTTTGAAGATGTGGTAAATGAGCAGAATATAGACAAGTTCTCATTGTTTTTTAAAACCGACCACCACTGGACACCAAAAACAGGATTATGGGTAAGCCGTAATATTGTAAAGAAAATAAACAGCTCTTTCGGCTGGAAGCTCGATACAAAGCTTCTTGAAGAACAGAATTATATAACTGACAGCTATCCTTCTTCTTTTCTGGGAACTCAGGGCAGACGTGTCGGAGTGTTGTATGCGGGAGCAGATGATTTTGATATTGTCATACCTGACTTCGATACGGACTTTACCGTTGAAATATCTGACAATAATTCAACGGTAAGAGGCGATTTCTGCAAAACTATGATTCATAAAGAAAATATCACTCCTGATAATCTTCTCAACAGAGATGAAACGGCTTATGATGCCTATATGGGAGGAAATCACGCTTTAGTAAGAATAACAAACCATAATATAAAAAATGGTAAAAAGGCACTGTTTATTCTTAATTCTTACGGTTGTGTCGTATATCCTTACCTTGCAGTTGAATTTCAGCATATAGATTGTATTGATATACGTGGATATGAGGATTCTGTGGAAGATTTTGTCAGAAAAAATTCGCCTGACGTTGTTATTTATGCTATAGGCGGACATCAGTAATTTTTTGTTTTGTAAATTAATTATAAAACCATATTTCTTTGATATGTTTTGTAATTAAAATATAAAATTATTTTTCAGGGGGTAAAATCATAATGAATGAAAAAAGAAATTCTTTTTCAAGTTCATTGGGATTTGTCCTTGCAGCTGCGGGAAGTGCGGTAGGTCTTGGAAATATCTGGAGATTTCCGTATCTGGCTGCCAAGGACGGAGGAGGTCTGTTTCTGTTTGTATACATAATACTTGCACTGACCTTCGGATTTACTATGCTTGTAACTGAGGTTGCAATAGGCAGAAAAACAAAACAAAGTGCTTTGACAGCATACGGAAAACTTCACAAGAAATCAGGCTGGATAGGAGTATTCGCAAGTGTTGTACCGTTTATGATACTGCCTTACTACTGTATCATAGGCGGCTGGGTTCTTAAATACTGTGTGGCTTTTGTTACGGGACAGGCTTCCGCTACAGCAGGTGACGGATACTTTACAGGCTTTATAACAGGGTATTTCGAGCCTATAATATTCGATTTTATATTCCTTGCCGCTGTTGCGGTCATAATCTATATGGGCGTAAACAAGGGTATTGAGTCCATATCCAAAATACTTATGCCTGCTCTGCTTGTGTTTGTCGTAGCCATAGCCATATTCTCCCTTACAATACAGGGCGATGAGGGACGTTCGGGTCTTGACGGTCTTAAAATCTATGTTATACCCAGCTTTGAGGGAATGACACCCAAAACCGTTTTCTTTACCGTTCTGGACGCTATGGGACAGCTTTTCTACAGTATAAGCGTAGCTATGGGTATTATGGTTACTTACGGCTCTTACTTCAAGGACGACAGCAATCTTATGAAGTCTGTAAACCATATAGAAATTTTCGATACAGTTGTAGCTTTCCTTGCCGGTATTATGATTATTCCTGCCGTATATGTATTCCTCGGAAAAGAGGGTATGCAGTCATCAGGCCCCGGACTTATGTTTGTGGCACTCCCGAAGGTATTTGAAAAAATGGGAGTTTTAGGAAGTATTATAGGTGCTGTGTTCTTCATTATGGTTCTGCTTGCAGCGTTGACAAGTGCTATGTCGGTTCTTGAAGCCGTTGTTGCAGGTCTTATGGACAAGTTCGGCTGGTCAAGAAGAAAGGCTACAGTAATTGAAACTGTTATTGCTCTTGTAATAGGTGTGTTAATCTGCTTAGGATATAACGCTCTTTACTTTGAGGCTCACCTTCCCAATCAGGGAGAGGGTCAGACAGCTCAGCTCCTCGATTTGTTCGACTATATAAGCAACAATATACTTATGCCTGTTGTAGCTATCGGGACATGTATACTTATAGGCTGGATTGTAAAGCCTAAAACCGTTATAGATGAAACTACCAAAAACGGAGAAAAATTCGGAAGAAAAACTCTTTATATAATTATGATAAAATTTGTTTCTCCTGTACTGCTGTTCATTCTCCTTCTTGGTTCGTTCGGTATAATCGAATGAGAAAAAAATCTGATTTTATGCTGGGATTAACTCACGGTATACCTATAGGACTTGGCTATCTGTCGGTTTCGTTCGGGTTTGGTATTATGGCTGTGCATTCGGGATTGTCTGTTATGGAGGCTTTTATAATATCCCTTACCAATCTTACTTCGGCGGGTCAGGTTCAGGGAGTGAACGTTATAGCGGCAGGCGGAACTTTTCTTGAAATGGCTCTGGTACAGCTCGTTATCAACATAAGATATTCGCTTATGGCTTTGTCGCTTTCTCAGAAGCTTGATGAAAAATTTACCCTCCCCTACCGTATGCTTGCCGCTTACGGTATTACTGACGAGATTTTTGCGGTATGCTCTGCGTATAAGGGGAAAATAAAACCCTCCTATATGTTCGGAATTATAATTATTTCTACCATAGGGTGGATTTCGGGAACGGCTCTTGGAGCGGCTGCTGGAGAAATTCTTCCTCCGTCACTAACGGCGGCACTCGGAATAGTGCTTTACGGAATGTTTGTTGCTATTATCGTACCGCCTGCAAAAAAATATAAGAGTATTCTTTTTGTTGTGATTATCGCTGCCTTGATGAGTATTGCGGTAAAATATCTGCTCAGCTTTCTTTCGGGAGGTTTTGCGGTTATTTTATGTGCGGTTGCTGCTTCGGCTCTTGGAGCGTTGTTTTTTCCTAAAAGAGAGGAAGATGAAGATTGACTGTATTTATTTATATAGCCGTTATGGCAGGCGTAACTTACCTGATAAGAATGCTTCCGTTTGCGTTTTTTCAGAAAAAAATAAAATCTGTATTTGTAAAAAGCTTTCTGTATTATGTTCCGTATGCTGTTTTAAGTGCTATGACAATTCCTGCTATTTTCTACAGTACAGGAAATATGATAACTGCTGTTGTCGGAACGGTTGCGGCTTTTGTACTGGCTTATTTTGATTTGCCGCTGATAGTTGTAGCGTTGGCGGCATCTGCTTCAGTATTTGTTACAGGATTATTTATATGAAATACAAAGCTTAGAGCCTGTTTAACCTAAATGGGCAAGAAGTCCCCCACCTCTTAGGTGGAGGGATGAATTGCCCGTCAGCCGCAAGGCTGACTTTTTCCTTGACAATATAAATATGT
>ONBJ01000013.1:0-9835 GCA_900316025.1 uncultured Eubacteriales bacterium | reverse complement strand
CCATAGCCTCGGAAACTGATGCCTGTAAAATGAAATCCTTTGCAAGGTTGGGCGGATTAAAGGAAGCTCCCGCCTCTATAGGCGGTGAGTACTTCACTATGTCATCAAAAAATGGAGCGACCGAAAGGTCGCTCCAAAAAATTTGTCATAAAAATTGAAACTGAAAGCTATAAATGAGCTTACGGAACAATATTTCTTACTACAGGTATTTTTCTTAATACAAAAGTAATCCCGATACATACGGGAACAGAAATCAACGTAATTAATATAACGAAAATCTGAGAGTCTCTGTGAATGTTGATTGTTTCCAAAATCCTCGAAAGATATATATGTATGAACAAGTGCATTAAGTATATCGGAAATGTGTATTTCTGAAATCTGAAAATAATATTTTTAAATTTATCGGATTTGATTTTTGAAGAAAGCTGTTTTACCAGCAAAAAAATTCCTGATGAGTACAAAACACACGGAAGCTGATTATAACCCTTAAGAGTGTCATCTACACGTCCGATTTTAAAAGACAGATAGTATGTAGTGAAGAAATGTATTAATAATCCGAGTACAGAAGCAGTATATATAATTATTCTTATTTTTCTGCTCAAATCATTGTTGTGAAGCAGGTATCCCAGAATAACGTAAAAAGCATATCCGCCCAATACGGGAATTTCAAAAATCCATTTTATCTGAGTTCCGAAAAATATATTTATAAACTTTACCGAAAACGGTATAAAAATATTTACAACGAAAGCTGTAGCTGCAATATAGGTAAATATTCTGTTCTTGTTCTTTTTTTCGATGTGAGCTAAAAGCGGAACAGACAAATAAATACAGAACAGCGGAATAAAAAACCAATATATAAACATATATTCCGTATTGAATATTCCGTTGAATATCTTGTCGAAAGCTATTTCATTTTGTATGAAATAGCGTGGACTTTGGAGTATTTTCAGCAGCATAGCAAATATACTCCATATCAGAAAAGGTACAACTGTTTTTGTAACTCTCTTTTTGAAAAATGTCTTTGTATCGTACTTATCCGTATAGTCAAGTAAATTTACTCCTACAAGCATAAAAAATATCGGTACGGCGAAATAAAATACACACTCGACCATATTGTTCAGAATCCAGTTAATATCGTTTCGATAATCCCAGAATGCACCGTTGGAGTGCAGAACAACAACAGATACAGTAGAAAGTACATTTAAAAACGATATGTAAAAATATTTGTCCCTTTTCTGTTTATTTGTATTTGCCATATATCATCACACCCTGTCTTGGTTTTAATATCACTTAAAAATTACCTTTACTGAATTGATTTGAAGGTTATTGAAAGTTCAATTATACCGTTTTCATCAGTTACAAGTTCCATTGAGTAGCTCTCGTTTATGCTCTTATCCTCTTTGTAATAGGTAAGAACTGTATTTCCTTTATCGTCTGTTTCCTCGTTTGTAGGATTTCCGTATGTTTTTCTGATTTTTTCCGCAGTGGAATCCCAGCCGATTTTATCGGGAAGATGAAGCACAACGTCCTTGCAGTCGCCTTTTATAAGCCTTAAAGAATAATATTTGCATTTTGTATAGTCTACTGAAACATTTCTTTTGTTGACTGCCGAAACGTATGCTGTAAGACCTGTTTTGGATTTATATTCTATGTTTTCCACGGTATCGCCTACGGCTATATCCGAAAGTCCGTCCTTGTCGGAAGAAATTTCAAAGCCTGCATATTTCATCTGTGCATCGTCAAAAGAAAATCTGAGAACCTTTTCGTTCAGAGTTATGCTTCTTGACTTGAAGAAATTTTTTAATGTACTCACTCTTGCTGACTCCTGGTCGGGATTTATGTTGGGCGGTAATGTTGCGGCAGTTGTAGCAGACTGCGGAGCTGCGTCATTTTTAGCTGATGATGAATTTTTATCAGATGAGCAGCCAGTCATATAAGTTAATGCAAGTGCAAGGCATATAAAAGGAATAATAATTTTTTTCATACATACTTCTCCTTAAAAGCTTATTTCTTAAAAAAATTTTGTATTTTTATTATAATAATCAACAAAGACCGAAAATTTCCCCTCAGCTTTACCGTCGGGAAAATCTGAAGGGAAAAAATGTTATCTTGGTCTGAGAGCTCTTTTAAGCCATACATCGGCAAAATCCATAGCACTGTAAAGACCGCTTCTTTCGCTTGATTTTAATACCTGCTTTCTGGGACTTACATCGGCAGAGGTACTCATAAGCTGTATTGCAACTTTATCTGCAATTTCAAGGTCGTTTACCTTTTTCTTTGTCTTAATCTTTATGCGTACAACATACGGGTCTGTCATACTTCCGTAATAAAGAACATCACCGCATCTTACAAGCGGCTTGTTTTTATACATAAAAAACTCATTTTTAGCCATAAATTATTCAATCCTCCATTCGCAAAAATTAAAGCAACATCTTTCATATTGTAGAATGATAACTAAACTGCTTTTATTGTTAAAATTTATTATATCATATAAAGGCTTTTTAGTAAAGTGAATATTTCTTTAATTTCAGAATATATTCTGCATTGTTAAAGAGATGTTAATCATTTTAGGTAAAAAATGTTTCACATCTCCTTACAACGCAGATTTTGTGCAAGATTTATTTTCTGTAACATCTTGAAAATTGTTTCTGAATGATGTATGTTTTTATCCATAAGACAACGGCTTCTTTGAGTTCCTTTGGTTGAGTAGTATCTCCATTTTAAGTCTTTTCAAGTCATTGTCTTTATTTATTTTTGTGAATTT
Organism: uncultured Eubacteriales bacterium; assembly: GCA_900316025.1. Taxonomy (GTDB): domain Bacteria; phylum Bacillota; class Clostridia; order Oscillospirales; family Acutalibacteraceae; genus CAG-964. Next base: position 7,071 of record ONBJ01000013.1, on the reverse strand, counting down.
TTCAGATTTGCTCATTTATAGTTTTATAATAAGAATTTCGTCTATTGAAACGTTGAAGAGCATTGATAAAATAACAAGGTTATCGACTGTCGGTAATGATACTCCGTGCTGCCATTTGTATATTGCCTGCGGTGTTACAAATCCGAAAATTTTCTGAATATCCTTTACACTCATTCCGTTTCTGATACGGAGATTTTCTATATTTTTTCCTGTTCTGACCATATCAATAGTCGGTATATTGACCATCGCCGTCACTCCCCTTCGTTCTAATCTGCCTTGAAATTATATATGGGTTTCATTACCTCTTTTATGTCAACTGCTTCCTCTATAACGTCAATAATATCATTCAGAGATTTATATGCCATAGGGGATTCATCAAGAGTTCTTTCATTGACGGAGGTTGTATAAATTCCCGACATTTCCTGCTGATATTTTTCAAGGCTTAATGTTTCTTTAGCTTTGTTTCTGGACATAATTCTTCCTGCTCCGTGCGGTGCAGAGAAATTCCATTCGGGATTGCCTTTTCCTATGGCGATTATACTTCCGTCACGCATATTAATGGGTATAAGTACCTTTTCACCCTTGTGTGCGGAAATTGCTCCTTTTCTCAAAATCATTTCATCTGTATCAATGTAATTATGAATGGTATGAAAGCTTTCATTACAGGGACAATGCAGTTTTCCGATAATTATTTCTGCCATTTTTTCCCTGTTGCGTCTTGCAAATTCCTGACATATCTCTACATCGTGCAGATAATCCCTCAGATATTTTCCGTATACATAACACAAATCATCGGGAATTTCAGTATCAATTTTATTCCACACAAGCTCATCAAGGGCTTTCTGGATTTCTTTTCTTCTTCCCTGAGCCTTATATTCCGCTATGATTTTATCTCTCATTTCATAGTATTCTTCTTTTCCCGAATTTAATTCTACTGCCAGAGTCTGATAATATTCGGCTACCTGTTTTCCGAGGTTTCTGCTTCCTGAATGAATAACAAGATAGTTTGTACCGTCTGATGATTTATCAACTTCGATAAAGTGATTTCCTCCTCCCAATGTTCCAAGACTTCTTTCAAGTCTTCTTGTATCCTTGAGATAACGGTAGCATTTAAGTCCTGTAAGGTCGAAATGCTCCTGTCTGCCGTCCCATACACTTTTTCCCGAAGGAATATAGTGGGCGGTTTCGTCCAATTTCTCCAAATCGAGGTTTCTTTTTCCCAGACTGACGGTATACATTCCGCAGCCTATATCTACTCCTACTATATTCGGTACGGCTTTATCTTTTACAGTCATTGTTGTTCCTATTGTACAGCCTTTTCCTGCGTGGACATCAGGCATAATTCTGATTTTACTTCCTTCTGTAAAGTCATAGTCACACATTCTTCTGATTTGTTCTATAGCTTCTTCCTCTATGATTTTTGCGAAACATACTGCTGTATTTACTTTTCCCTTTATTTCCATTATGATTATTTCCTTTCTAAAAAATAAAACCGTCTGCCTTAATCAAAGACAAACGGTCACTACAAAGCAATATCTGTAAAAAATCCCTGTTTCAGAATTTATACCTACTGACTTTTTCCGCTATCTTATCAAGGCATAACACAATAAAACTCTGCTCACTGCTCAGCAAAGCTATAAGTCGGCTATCATATTTTTCGTTTGTATTGGTTCTGTAAGCAAATGTCATATCGGTTACTCCTTTCAAAGATTTTTTAAAGAATTTTACTTTTAGGGTTAATTATACCATATCTTTTTCTGTTTGTCATTATACTGATAATATAATTTTTTAAATAATTCAATAAATATGTTGTCAATGCTGTAATTTATGATTGTTTATCTCTCAGGAATATGGTATACTTATAGAAAACACAAAAAAGGGGGATAAAAAGCTATGTTGAATATAGGCTGTCATTTGTCTGCTTCAAAGGGATTTCTGCATATGGCAGAGGAAGCAGTATCGATAAAAGCCAATACATTTCAGTTTTTCACACGAAACCCCAGAGGCTTCAGGGCAAAGGAGCTTGATATGAATGATGTTGAAAAATATCTTGAATATATAAGCGACAAGAATTTTGCTCCGATAGTAGCCCATGCACCTTATACACTTAATGCGTGTTCAGCCGATAAAAAAATAAGGGAGCTTGCAAAGGATACTATGGAGGACGATATAAAGCGTCTGGAACACATTCCTGAAAGCTACTACAACTTTCACCCCGGAAGTCACGTGAAGCAGGGAGCGGAAAAGGGTATTGAATATATAGCCGAAATGCTTAACGGAATTATAACCCCCGAACAGAATACAGTAATACTTCTGGAAACTATGGCAGGAAAGGGAAGCGAAATAGGAAGAACCTTTCAGGAAATACGTGAGATAATAGACAGAACGGAGTACAGCGAAAAGCTGGGCGTATGTATGGATACCTGTCATATATGGGACGGCGGTTATAATATAGTCGATAATCTTGACAGGGTTCTTGATGAATTTAATAATATAATAGGTATTGAAAGGCTGTATGCCGTTCATCTTAATGACAGTAAAAATCCTATGTCGAGCCATAAGGACAGACACGAAACCATAGGAAACGGATATATAGGTCTTGAAGCAATTACACGTGTGATAAATCACCCTCAGCTCAGAACTCTTCCTTTTGAGCTTGAAACCCCTAATGATTTAGACGGCTATGCAAAGGAAATCGAGATTCTGAGAAGCTTGTATAATGAGTAAAAGATAACAATACAAAGTGTCAGACAAAGCGTAAGGAGAAGTAAGGAGGTGAAGCCCTTATATGAAACAGACCTGTGTTATATGCGGAGATAAAGCAAGTATATGGACACGTACAAAAATAAACGATGGTTTTCTGTGCGGAAGCTGCGTAAAGCAGTGCAGCGAACATCTTAATAAATTCAACACACTTTCCACAGATGATATAAGACGACACCTTGCATACAGAAAAGAAAATCTTGAAAGCGAAAGACTGCAGGAATTTTCGGAAACGATGTCACTCGGAGATTACGAAATTATCAGAATTGATGAAAACAACGGGTACTGGCTGCTTGAAACGGAAAAAAGACTGGTACACGATAATCCCGATATTTTCAGCTTTTCCCAGATACAGTCCGTAAAAATGCTTTCCACAAAAGAGTGTCTTAACAAATATGACAAGATAAACAACGGCAAGAAGCAGCGTATCCCGAAACGTCTGAGGAGAAAAAAGAACAGAAGTCCTGTTTACGGATACTGGTTCTATATAATAGTAACACTTGACCACCCTGCTTTCAGAGAGCTTCGCATAAGGGTAAACAAGTATATAATAAACGAAAAGAACCGTATAAGCTACAGGCAGGCTCTCGGAACGGCAGTAAATATAAAGAACAAGCTCAGGGAGCTTGCGGAAAAAAGCAGGAATACAGAAGAAACCACAGAGAAAACAGAGGTGGAAAACAATGACTGAAAATCTTGAAGAACTGAAGGTACTCTGTGAAGGCTGTCAGAAATGCCGTCTTGGAGCAACAAGAACAAACCTTGTTTTCGGAGTAGGCGTTGAAAATGCAGAGGTTATGTTCATAGGTGAAGGTCCCGGAGAAAATGAAGATTTACAGGGCGAACCGTTTGTCGGACGAGGCGGAAAGCTTCTTGATAAAATGCTCAATGCCATAGAGCTGGACAGACATAAGAACATATATATAGCAAATATGGTGAAGTGCAGACCGCCGCAGAACCGTGACCCTCTCCCCGATGAGCAGGAACAGTGCATAATGTGGCTGAGAAATCAGTTTAAAATCATAAGACCTAAAATAATAGTGTGTCTTGGCAGAGTAGCGGCTTCTAAAATTATAAAAAAGGATATAAAAATCACAAAGGAGCATGGAATATTTACAGAAAAGAACGGAGTTCTGATGATGGCAACACTGCACCCTGCGGCATTACTCAGAAATCCTAACAATAAGCCGGGGGCATTCGAGGATTTTCAGAAGCTTCGTGAAAAAATAAAGGAAGTATGTACTCATACATACACGGAATAATTATATTTAATATCATTTTATAAAATATTGAAGGATTGATAATTTTATGATACAGTTTGAAGAATTAAAGCTTGAGCTTGAAAGAACAAAGCCCGAAATTGACGATTTAGCCGATGCACTTGGACTTAAAGCTATGGAATCGGAAATTCAGCAGCTTGAAAACAAAGCAACAGAACCGGGGTTCTGGGACGATATGGAGAAGTCACAGGTTATTTTACAGCGTACAAGTGCGTTGAAAAATAAGGTTGAGAGCTATAACAGTCTTGTTTCGAGATATGATGATACTATAGCACTGATAGAGCTTGCAGACGAAGCGGAGGATTTGTCATTATTGGAAGAAGCATCAGCGGAGGTCAATTCCATAAAGGAAGATTTGGAAAAACAGCGTTTGCAGACTTTGCTCACAGGTGAGTATGATGCAAGAAATGCTATTCTTACATTCCACGCAGGTTCAGGCGGAACAGAGGCTCAGGACTGGGCAGAAATGCTTTACCGTATGTATAACCGCTGGGCAGAAAAGGTAGGCTTCAAAGTAACAACGGTTGACTATCTGGACGGTGACGAAGCAGGACTGAAAAGTGCTACAATTATGGTTGAGGGACTTAACGCTTACGGATACCTTAAAAGTGAGGCAGGAGTACACAGACTTGTAAGAGTATCGCCGTTTGATGCTTCGGGCAGAAGGCATACATCTTTTGCATCACTTGAAGTAATGCCTGAAATTGATGATACAATAAAGGTAGATATAAATCCCGAAGATATAAAGATGGACGTTTACCGTGCGAGCGGTGCAGGCGGACAGAAAGTCAATAAGACCTCATCGGCTGTAAGACTTACGCATATTCCTACAGGAATAGTAGTTTCATGTCAGGTAGAGAGAAGTCAGTATCAGAACAGAGATGTAGCTATGAGAATGCTCGTATCAAAGCTTATGGAAATAAAGGAAAGAGAACATCTTGATAAAATTGAAGATATAAAGGGTGTTCAGAAAGAAATAACATGGGGTTCACAGATACGCTCCTATGTATTTATGCCTTATACACTTGTAAAAGACCACAGAACAAGCTTTGAAACTGGAAATATAAATGCCGTTATGGACGGAGATATTGACGGTTTCATAAATGCGTATCTTAAAGCACTCAGTCAGAACACACTTAACAACAGTACAGATGAATGATAGAATATAAAATATGTATAGAATAAAAGTACTAAAAAATATAGCGTCATATGAATATTTAAAAAACAAAATTTTTAATATTGATAAAAGATATAAAATAATCTTTTTAAGTGTATTTATATGGGGATTTATTTCTCATGGAATGACTTTATTCAATAAATTTTCCTTTCATGATGATATGGTTTCATTATTTGGTGTTGGCGGTACGTATACATCAGGAAGATGGATGCTTGGAATTATATCGACATTAGTTCAGCTGTTGTATGACGGAGTGCATTACAGTCTTCCTCTTTTTAACGGAGTTGTATCATTTATACTTTTGGGACTTTCCCTATGTATTGCAGTAAATATTTTAGACATAAAAAGCAGACTTGCGTGTGTGGTTATAAGCGGATTATGGGTTACGTTCCCATCTGTAGCAGGGCTGTTCGGATTTATGTTTACAGCACATTATTATTCTCTTGCATTATTTATGGCTGTATCTGCGGCATATCTCATATGTAAGTATAAAGAATGGTATACTTTTGTGGCAGCTGTTATAATTATGGGTTGTTCAATGGGAATATATCAGGCATATATCCCGTTTTTCATGACCATTTTACTTGCTTATTTTATAAAAACTACTTATCTTGAAGAGGAATTTCTTTTAAAAAAATTCGTACAGAAAACATTATATTATATTTTATCTGTTGTTGCTTCTGTGTTGGTTTATTTCGGAGCAAACAAGTTCTTTTTATGGTACTATAAAATTGAACTTTCAGAATATGCAGATTCTTATGGTATAGGTAAAAGCTCATTTATGGACTACATTTTCAGGATAGTTTCTTCTTACCGTGAGTTTTTTATTCATCGTTGGAATGATTCCCTTAATATGTACTCAAGGACGTTGGCAGGAGTGTATTATATTATTACAGCTATCCTGATATTTTATGTTGCCGTAATGATTTTCAATACAGCTAGATCCGGGAAAATAATTAAATCAATAGTGTTGCTTATACTTAACGTTGTGTTTCCTATATCTGTTAATTTTATGTATGTACTTTCAGATTCCATACACCCTTTGATGGTTCATTCAGTAGTACTTACTTTTTTATATTTGTTTTGGTTAATGTTCAACGTAAAAATTGAATTTGCAAAGGTTTTGAATATGGTACAGTGTGCAGGAATAATTTTCGTGATATTCTTATCTGTTGCATACTGCAGATTTGACAACGTTATGTATATGAAAGTACAGTTTGAGCAGACAAGAGTAATGAATTATTGTAATACACTTATCACACAGGTAAAAAGTGTGAAAGGATACAGTGATAAATTACCTGTTGTTTTTATAAATCTTGAAAACAATAAAGATTTGTCTGTGTCTGATATTCCTGAATTTGAGCCTGTAGACATACACCCCTATCACGGAATGAAATCGTTACTGAATGATTATTCACTTCCTTATTTTATAGAACGTTGGAACGGATATAAACCAACATATCTGAAGGAAGATGATTTTATCAATTTGCCTGAGGTCATTCATATGCCGTCTTATCCGAATGAAGGTTCCATTAAAATTGTCAATGATACCGTTGTTGTAAAATTTTAAATAAAAGCCGTATGAGCGTAACCTGAGGGCTAGTTTATACGGCTTTTCTGATGTTGTTTTTTGCATTAATTAAACATATAAAAATTTAATTATTTATATTGTACACATAAAATAATCAAATATGTTATTTGTATAAAAAATGTAATAAAACTTTGTACAATAAATTAATATATTATTCTTAAATACCAGTTTCCAAGTTTTTAAAGAACTAATGAGTGTATGAGTGGGATAAAACAAAAGAAAAAGTATTTTTTGTAGGTGTGTTGCAGGTATCGAAAGCG
>ONBJ01000012.1 GCA_900316025.1 uncultured Eubacteriales bacterium | reverse complement strand
CAAAATCATACGTCCTGCATATGAAAATGTTCTTCCCAGACGACCTTACGTAAAAATAGATGAAAGAAATCAGGATTTTCTTGACGGCGAGGAAATAGCTGACTGAAAAGTTTAAGGGTTTCACCCTTAAAAATCCTGACGAGGACGCTGTCCTCGACCTGCAAGCCTTTAAAAAGGCTTGACCTAAACTTTACGTTTTTTCTTTCATAATTGCTTCAATACAAAAAATCAACGTAAAGATATTAAAATGTTCGCAAATCGCTTGAAATTATATTTGAATTATGCTATAATGTTAAAGCATTTGAGTTCCGTTATTTGAAAATAATGGGGATTGATGCCTGCGGAATGCCCTTTCAGGCATTCCAAGACATTAAAGCGGACAGTCCTCTGCGGCTTATGAACTGCGATTTTTCATACAGGCTGCAAGAATGTCTGAAAACTTAGGAGGATTTTAAAATGGATGCATTAAAAACAATCGCTGCTGATTCTTTGAAGAATGAACTGCCCAAGTTCGGTATAGGTGACACCGTAAGAGTAAGCGTAAACATTCGTGAGGGCGAAAAGGAAAGAATTCAGATGTTTGAGGGTACAGTTATTGCTAAAAAAGGCAGTGGCGTATCGGCTACCTTTACTGTAAGACGTGTTTCTTACGGCGTTGGTGTTGAGAGGGTATTCCCTGTTCACTCACCTAATGTTAAGGACGTAAAGGTTATCAGATATGGTAAGGTTCGCAGAAGCAAGCTCTACTATCTCCGTGACAGAGTTGGTAAGGCTGCTAAGGTTAAGGAGCAAATCCGCTAATAGCCAATATCCGATATTTAAGGGACGTTTTCCGTCCCTTTTTTGCTATTGAATGTCATTTTTCCGTTGTAAAGGAGGTTCTTTTATGGACAGTATTGATTTGAAAAAAGAAAACGATAACACCGAAGAAGAAGTTTCTCTTACTCAAAGCTGCTATGAGTGGCTTCATACACTTATCATTTCAGTAACACTTGTAGTTCTCGTGCTTACGTTCTTTTTCAGGCTTGTAGATGTTGACGGAAGGTCAATGATGGATACTCTGCACGATAAGGACAGAGTTGTGGTAACAAACTTCTGCTATACCCCCGATAACGGTGACATCGTAGTTATCAGTCAGGGACAGAATTTGTATAAGCCTATTATAAAACGTGTAATTGCCACTGAAGGTCAGACCCTTAACATCAATTTCAACACGGGAGAGGTTTCGGTAAACGGAGTTGTTCTTGACGAACCCTACATCAAAGACCCTACCAAAAAACAGGGTGATGCTGAAATCCCTTCGGTTATTCCCAAGGGTATGGTTTTCGTTATGGGTGATAACCGTGACCATTCTACCGACAGCCGTTTTTCTGAGGTCGGACTGATACCTGTTTACAATATAATCGGTCAGGCAAGAATTATCATATCTCCGCTGGACAGAATACGCATTCTCTAAGAATTTCGGAATAATCAGATTTTTTATTACATAACAAATTGCAGGGGAACTGTAAAAAGTTGAGAAGGTTTTTTTGCCTGACCCTTTGAACCTGTTAGTTAATACTATCGTAGGGAGCAAACAAATCATTTGTTTTTTAAGGCACTCCTCTACTGTCTTCAGCAGCGAGTGCCTTTTATATTTCTAATCTGATTTCATTCAGCAAAAAACATAAAGTTTAGGTCAAGCCTTTTCAAAGGCTTGCGGTTTCCAAAGGCGGAGCCTTTGGTGGGATTTTCAAGGGCAAAGCCCTTGAACTAAAGGAGGATAAAAGCTATGAAGCATTGTCTGACGATAGCAGGCTCAGACTGCAGTGGCGGAGCAGGTGTGCAGGCGGATATAAAAGCATTCTGTGCAAACGGTGTTTACGCAATGAGCGTTATAACCTCGGTAGTGGCTGAAAACACTAAAAGAGTTATAAGCGTTTACGATATGCCGCTTGATGCCATTGAAGAACAGATAGACGCAGTTTTTGAGGATATATCCGTTGACGGCGTTAAAATAGGAATGACAAAAAGCAGCGACATAATGGAATGTATAGCAGAAAAACTTAAATTCTATCAGCCGCCTAAAATCGTACTCGACCCTGTAATGCTTGCAAAAAACAATCACCCTCTTATGGAATACAGAGCTTTAAACGCTTTGCGTGAAAACCTTATTCCGCTGGCAACGGTGATAACCCCAAACATTCCAGAAGCGGAAATGATTGCAGGTCAGAAAATAAAAAATATTGACGATATGATAAGCTGTGCAAAAAGAATACACCGCCTCGGTGCGGATTGCGTTCTTATCAAGGGAGGTCATTCAAACGGACAGCCCGACGATATTCTGTATGACGGAAAAAAAGTATATAAATTTTCCTCGGTTCGCATAAACACCAAAAATACTCACGGTACAGGCTGTACAATTTCATCAGCAATTACTGCCTTCCTCGCAAGAGGATACAGTGCGGACGAAGCTGTACTCAATGCAAAACGCTATATATTCAATACCATAAAATATTCGCTTGATATAGGCAGCGGCAGCGGCCCGCTGAACCATTTTTATGACTATTATAATATGAAAGGCTTTGATGAAAAATGAGAAATTACGCTACACAGATGGAAGCTGCCAAAAAAGGCATAGTAACTCCCGAAATGGAAATCGTTGCTGAAAAAGAAAATATGGACGTAAACGAACTTATGGCTCTTGTAGCCTGCGGACAGGTTGCTATCCCCTGCAACATAAACCATAAATCCATATCCCCCGAAGGTATAGGAAAGGGTCTTAAAACAAAAATCAATGTTAATCTGGGAATTTCGGGTGACTGCAATAACTATGACGTTGAAATGCAGAAGGTAGATATGGCTATAAAATTCGGTGCAGAGGCTATTATGGATTTGAGCAACTACGGAAAAACAAATACTTTCCGTACTCAGCTTATAGAAAAATCACCTGCTATGATAGGTACTGTTCCTATGTATGATGCAATAGGCTATCTCGAAAAGGATTTGCTCGAAATAACCGCTCAGGATTTTCTCAGGGTTGTAAGGGCACACGCTGAGGAGGGCGTGGACTTTATGACTATTCACGCAGGAATAAACAGACGTGCTGTCGAAGCTTTCCGCCGTGAGGGCAGAAAAATGAATATCGTTTCAAGAGGCGGCTCTCTGCTTTTTGCGTGGATGGCTATGACAGGAAACGAAAATCCTTTCTTTGAATATTATGACGAAGTTCTCGATATTCTCAGGGAATTTGATGTTACAATAAGCCTTGGCGATGCACTCCGTCCCGGCTGTATAGATGACAGCACAGACGCAGGTCAGATTTCCGAACTTATAGAGCTTGGCAATCTTACAAAACGTGCGTGGGAAAAGGACGTACAGGTTATGGTAGAAGGTCCGGGTCATATGGCTATGGACGAAATAGCCGCAAATATGAAATTCCAGAAAAGAATTTGTCACGAAGCACCTTTCTATGTTTTAGGGCCTCTCGTAACCGATATTGCTCCCGGATATGACCATATAACAAGTGCGATAGGCGGTGCGATAGCTGCTGCAAGCGGAGCTGATTTTCTCTGCTATGTAACTCCTGCCGAGCATCTGCGTCTGCCCGACCTCAACGACGTAAAAGAGGGTATCGTTGCAAGCAAGATAGCTGCACACGCTGCCGATATTGCAAAGGGCATAAAGGGTGCAAGGGATATTGACAACAAAATGGCTGAGGCTCGACACGCTGTGGACTGGGAAAAAATGTTTGAACTTGCTATAGACGGCGACAAGGCAAGAGAATATTTTGAAAGTACTCCCCCTGCTGACAGACATACCTGCTCAATGTGCGGAAAAATGTGTGCTGTAAGAACTACCAATATGATACTTGAAGGCAAAGAAGTAAAGTTCGTTACAGAAAAGTGATTTTGCTATGAATAAACATCAGATTGATTATACGCTTTATCTCTGTACGGACAGGGATATTATGAGTACGGAAACTCTCGAACAGGCTGTTGAGGCGGCTGTCAAAGGCGGCTGTACGGTAGTTCAGCTAAGGGAAAAAAACTGTACATCACGTGAATTTTATGAGCTTGCTCTTTCCGTAAAGAATATAACGGATTACTATGGTGTTCCGCTTATTATCAACGACAGGCTTGATATTGCGGCGGCAGTTAATGCTGACGGCGTACATCTTGGGCAAAAGGATTTGCCTGCAAATATTGCAAGGGCGGTTCTTGGTGAAAGTAAAATAATAGGTGTATCGGCGAATAATCTTGAAGCAGCTCTCAAAGCTGAAAATGACGGTGCGGACTATCTTGGAGTTGGTGCTGTGTTTGCTACGGGTACAAAAAAGGATACAAAACCTGTATCAACCGAAAGCTTAAAGGAAATATGTTCACAGGTGAAAATACCCGTTGTGGCTATAGGCGGCATAAAAAGAGATAATATAACTCTTTTAAACAGTACGGGAATAAGCGGAGTTGCGGTTATTTCCTCTGTTATCGGAAAGCCTGATATAGCCTCGGCTGCAAGAGAGCTGAAAGCTTTGTTCAATCCGTTTGCAAGATGATAAGTTCACATTTTTAAGGAATGATTTTTTATGCCGTTTTTCATAAAAGAAGGCGATATAACAGAAGCAGATACGGAATGTATAGTTATATCGGCAGATGTAAGCCTGAAAGATACGGGAGGTATGAGCGGAGAACTGTACAAAAAAGTCAGAAATCCGCAGGCGTTGGAACGTGAATGTGAAAAAATAGGCTTTTGCGGAAGCTGTGAATGCGTAACAACAAACTCATACGGTCTTGACTGCAAGTATATAATACATTGTGCTGCCCCGATATTTTCGCAGTCCGGCAGACGTGCGGAAGAATATATAGGACTTTGTTATAGAAATTCGATTTCTATGGCAGGAAAAAAGCTTATGAAAAGCGTATCACTTCCGTTAATAGGAACAGGCAGAAAAGGCTTTCCAAAAGATATGGTTATACGCTCCGCATTATGTGAAATAAAGGAATATCTTTTAAAATATGATATGGACATATTTTTAGTCCTGAAAAGCAGAAGCTCGTTTATGCCTGATAAAGAGCTTGTCAGGAAAACCGAACGATATATATCGGAGAATTATATACCAGCAGGAAACAATTTTTTTAACAAAGATGTTCACGATAAAAAATCCAACTCAGGGCTTCCCTGCCCTGAGTTTTCAAAAATTTTGTGCGATACCTTAAAAAAGTACAAATTAAAAGAAAAAAAACTTTGCCCAAAAGCCAACATAGGCAGAATGACATTAGGACAGCTTATCAACGGCTCTGTAAATAAAGCCGTAAGTAAAGAAGAGGTACTGGGCATAGCCGTGGCATTTGAAAGTAACGCTGATGACGTGAGAGGCTTTGTCGAAAAAAGCGGATTTGATTTTTCGTTATCTTATAAGCGTGATGTTATAATAAGTATGTTTATGGATAACGGAAATTATGATATATTACAGATAAATTCAATGCTGTTTTATTTCGGTGAAAAGCAGATAGGTTCTTTTTAAAAGGTTATGCCCCTTGAAATGATATTTCAAGGGGCATAACTGATTTTTATTATAATAATTTTAGGGGTTCACCCTTAATCCTGACCAAAGGCTCTGCCTTTGGAAACCGCAATCCTTTAAAAAGGCTTGACCTGAATTTTATGGTCTTATTTTTTTTGCCTGCATTTTTCTTTTTCAAATTTTTCCCATTCAAGTATTGTGGGGTCTTTTATAATTCTGAACCATCTGTATATAAACGGAAATCTTGCAAAAACCTGAAAGCACATATATTTTGTAAAAGAAAAACATTTGTATTTTTTAGCAAGCTTAAGACTATCGAACAAAACCTTGTTAAGCTCTGCCTTGGTTTGTTTATCGGCACTGTATTTGATATGATAGCGGCTCGAAAAGCATTCCAGCAAATCCTGAGAAAGATAAATTTCTGATTTTCCGTAAGAATGAGCTTCTTTTGCACGCTCCATATATACCCTGCACATACTTATATAATCGCTTCCGTCTGATGTAGATACTTTGGAATCATCATGACTGTAGTAGTAGTACATAGGAAAACCTATAAATGTAGTCTTTAAGCCTGCATTCTGACTGTATAAATCAAAATTGAACAGCATATCCTCACCGTATTTAAGACCATCGTAAAAGCGTACATCTTTTATAACGGAAGTCCTGTAAAGCCTCATACACGCTGAACGTTTATGTATGCCGAACTTCAAAAATTCTTCTCCGTCAAAGCACAGAGCTTTTTCTTTATTTTTATCGAATGCGTCATCTACATAATATTCTTTTTTCTGCACATATCCGCCTACACTTATATCTGAATTGTATTCATTCTGGACTTCCAGCAGAATACTGAAAAACTGCGGATGAATCCAGTCGTCAGCGTCCAAAAAGGTTACAAAATCGCCGCTAAGATTTTCAATTCCGATGTTTCTCGCTCTTGCAACTCCCCCGTTTGGTGTATCTATTACCTTTATGCAGTCATATTTTTTTTCGTAATCACGCAGAACTGCAAGAGTTCCGTCCTTACTTCCGTCATTTATGCAGATAATTTCGAGATTTTCATAGCCTGTGTTCAAAACGGAATCGATACATCGTGCTATATATTTTTCAGCATTATAGCTCGGTATTACAACCGAAATTTTTATATCATTCATATATAAAGTCACCCTGAAATAAAAAACGGCTGTTCCAAACCTGATTGTAAAAAGCAAAACGATTCAGGACAGCCGTTAAATATAAATTTATTTACAATTAATTTCCGTAATAAGCTCTCAGATACATTTCCTTGATTTCAGAAATCAACGGGTATCTGGGGTTAGCACCTGTACACTGGTCGTCAAATGCCATTTCTGACATTTCGTCAAGTGTAGCAAGGAAGTTTTCTTCGCTTATACCGTACTCAGCAATAGTCTTTTTGATACCAACTCTAGCTTTAAGCTCCTCAATTTTCTGAATGAACAAATCGAGAGTTTCTTCGTCAGTGCTGCCGAACACTCCGCAGAAATTAGCACATTCGCAGTATCTTTCAAGTGTATGAGGGTACTGATACTGTGAGAATGTTCCCATTTTTTCGGGAGCAGGACATGCGTTATATTTCATAATCATTGTTATAAGCAATGCGTTTGCAACACCGTGGGGAAGGTGATGATAAGCACCAAGCTTATGAGCCATAGAGTGACATACACCAAGAAAAGCATTTGCAAAAGCCATACCTGCCATAGTTGAAGCATCAGCCATTTTTTCTCTTGCGATAGGGTCTTTAGCACCGTTCTCATAAGCAGAAGGCAGATACTTGAAAATATTCTTCATAGCCTTGAGAGCAAGACCGTCAGTATAATCTGTAGCCATAACGGAAGCATAAGCTTCAAGAGCGTGAGTGAGAGCGTCTATACCTGAAGCACTTGTAAGACCCTTAGGCTGGTTCATCATATTGTCAACGTCGATGATAGCCATATTAGGCAAAAGCTGGTAGTCTGCAAGAGGATACTTCTGACCTGTTTTCTCGTCTGTGATAACTGCAAAAGGAGTAACCTCCGAACCTGTACCCGAAGATGTAGGAACGGCAACAAACGTAGCCTTCTGACCCATTTCAGGGAAGGTATAAACTCTCTTGCGTATATCTATAAATCTCATAGCCATATCAAGGAAGTCAGCATCGGGGTGTTCGTAAAGAACCCACATAATCTTACCTGCGTCCATCGCCGAGCCGCCGCCCATAGCTATTATTACATCAGGCTCAAACAATCTCATCTGCTCAGCACCCTCCTTAGCGGAAGCAAGAGTAGGGTCAGGCTGAACGTTATAGAAGCAGGTGTGTTCTATACCCATCATATCGAGCTTTTCTTCAATTGGTGCAACATAACCGTTTTTGTAAAGGAACTGGTCTGTTACAATAAATGCTCTTTTCTTGTGCATAATTGTGCCAAGCTCATCAAGAGCAACAGGCATACAGCCCTTTTTAAAGTAAACCTTCTGAGGTGCTCTGAACCAAAGCATATTCTCTCTCCTTTCGGCAACGGTTTTTCTGTTAATGAGGTGTTTTATGCCAACGTTTTCGGATACGGAGTTGCCGCCCCATGAACCGCAGCCGAGTGTAAGCGAGGGAGCAAGCTTGAAGTTATAGAGATCACCTATACCGCCGAATGAAGAAGGTGTATTTACAAGTATACGGCAAGCTTTCATAGCTGCCTGATGCTTAGCCATCTTTTCTTTTTCTGCGGGGTGAATATAGAGGGAAGCCGTATGACCGTAGCCGCCGTCAGCAACGAGAACTTCAGCCTTTGCGATAGCTTCGTCAAAGGTTTCAGCCTTGTACATAGCAAGTACGGGAGAAAGTTTTTCGTGAGCAAATTCCTCTGAGATATCAACGGACTCAACTTCACCGATAAGAACCTTCGTATCTTCGGGAACTTCAACTCCTGCAAGCTTTGCTATAGTATGTGCTTTCTGACCTACTATTCTTGCATTGAGCGAACCGTTTATAAGGATTGTTTTTCTTACCTTGTCAAGCTCATCGCCTTCAAGGAAGTAGCAGCCTCTCTTTTTGAACTCTGCCTTAACCTGGTCATATATGCTGCTGAGAACTGTTACTGACTGCTCAGAAGCACAAATCATACCGTTGTCGAATGTCTTTGAATGAATTATTGAATATACAGCCATCTGAATATCGGCTGTTTCATCTATGATAACAGGTGTATTTCCTGCACCAACGCCAAGTGCAGGCTTTCCTGAAGAATAAGCTGCCTTTACCATACCGGGGCCGCCTGTTGCAAGTATTGTATCGGAGTTTTTCATAACCTCGTTTGTAAGCTCAAGCGAAGGAACATCTATCCAGCCGATTATACCCTCGGGAGCACCTGCTTCAACAGCTGCATCAAGAACGATTTTTGCTGCTGCTATTGTCGATTTCTTTGCACGGGGGTGAGGGCTTATTATAATAGCGTTTCTTGTTTTAAGACAGATAAGCGCCTTGAATATAGCCGTTGACGTGGGGTTTGTCGTAGGGATAACCGCTGCTATAAGTCCGAGAGGTTCTGCAATAACCTTTGTTCCGTATGCAGGATTTTCCTCTATAACACCGCAAGTTTTCTCAAATTTATATGCGTTGTAGATATGTTCGGCAGCGTAATTGTTTTTGATAACCTTATCCTCAACAATTCCCATACCTGTTTCCTCAACAGCCATTTTTGCAAGGGGAATACGCATTTTGTTAGCTGCTATGGCTGCTGCCTTGAAAATTTTATCTACCTGCTCCTGAGAATAGGTTGAGAATATTTTCTGAGCCTTTCTCATCGCTTTCATTTTTGCCTGTAAATCTTCTACTGTCTGAATAATTTCGGGAACCTGTGCTTCCTCAGCAGCGGGAACCTTTATTTCTTCTTGATTTGCCATAACTACAGTCTCCTTATAAATAATGTCGTTATTTTCTACTGTCATTCAGGTTCAGAAAAGCTCCGTACCCGAATAAAAAGAAACGACTGAACACCTTAAGCAGCAAACAGTTACATCTACCACTGATTACATTATATAAGATTGTTAAAAAATTGTCAATGAGATTCATAATATATATTTTATTTCCGTTACTTTTAACCAAAAAATTATTTTTTGTCGGTTTGATGTACACCAAATATGCGGCGATTGCAGACATTCAAATACTTTGTATTTGAATTCGATAAATTGCTTTCAAGCAATTTATCAGCTCGTGAACGCAGTCACGAGCGTCTGCAATCGCCGCACGAGCGAAGCCATAGGTTTTGAACTGAACCTTACTTCGGGTAAATTACAAAGCTTCGACTATTTCGGTAAGCTTCGACAAAGCCGTATCAATTTTGCTGAGGTCTTTTGCACCTGCCATAGCAATATCAGACTTTCCGCCGCCGTTTCCGCCTGCCAACTGAGCTACAGCCTTTACGATTTTTCCTGCGGCAGCACCATTACTGCGTGCATTCTTACCGCACGCACAAGCTATTGTAGCCTTTCCGTCCGCAACGCTTGCCACAACAAGAACAGCATCGGTTTCTTTATCTATTACGGTTGAACAGATTGAGCGGATAACGTTAGCATCTGCACCCTTTAATTTTGTACTCATAACCTTAAAGGATTTTATCTGCTTTGCACTGTTCAATATACTGTCTACAGAACTTGAAGCAAGCTTGTTTTTAAGCTCTGCGATTTCATTGTCCTTAGCCTTCATAAGAGATGCGATATGCTCTGCCCCTTTAAGAAATTCGTGAGGGTTATTTATTTTGAGTATGCTTACCATCTGCGAAACACCGAAAATAAGCTTGTTGTATTCGTAAACTGAATTAATACCTGTAACGGCTTCAATTCTTCTCACTCCCGAAGCAACTGAGGTTTCGGAAAGTATCTTGAACATACCTATCTGCCCTGTATTTGAAACGTGAGTACCGCCGCAAAGCTCCGTTGAAAAATCCCCTGCTTTTACAACACGGACAACATCGCCGTATTTTTCTCCGAAGAGAGCCATTGCACCTATTTTCTTAGCTTCCTCGATAGGCATTTCCTTTGTTTCCACAGGAGCAGCTCTGAGTATTTCTTCATTACACAGCCTTTCGACCTGAGCTATCTCATCAGGTTTTAATGCTGAGAAGTGAGTGAAGTCAAATCTTACCCTGTTTTCGTTTACGAGCTGACCTGCCTGTTCGCAGTGACTTCCCAGAACCTTACGCAATGCAGCCTGAAGTATATGAGCACCTGTATGGTTTCTCATAACATTTTCCCTGAAGCTTCTGTCAACCTCGCACGAAAGTGTATCCCCTACTGAAATGAAACCGTCTGTTATCTCCGCATAATGAACAAAACAGCCTGTCTGATCCTTTACTGTATTGAAAATTTCAAGCTCACATTTATCGCTTTTAGCCGTACCTACATCGCCGACCTGACCGCCGCTTTCAGCATAAAAAGGTGTTTTGTCCAGAACGATTGCTATTTTTTCACCTGCGGAAGCATTTTCCGTTCTTTCTCCGTCCTTTATCAATGCAAGAACTTTGCCGCAGTCCGAGAGTGTATCATATCCTGTAAACACGGTTTTCTGCAAATCTGTAAGGTCGGTATTGTCGCTGAGCCAAGCCTCAGCACCTGCATTTTTACGGGCATTTCTTGCTCTCTGCTTTTGTTCTGCAAGAAGTTCGAGGTATCTTTTTTCATCTACCTTTATGCCTTTTTCCGCAAGAATTTCCCTTGTAAGGTCTATAGGGAAACCGTATGTATCATTGAGCTTAAAGGCACTTTCTCCTGAAAGCTCGGTTATATCCTTTTTATTTATAATTTCGTTGAGTATATTCATACCCAAATCTATTGTCTTTATGAAAAGCTCTTCTTCTTTTCTGATAACCTCGATTATAAGGTCATGCTTTTCTGCAAGCTCAGGATATGCGTCTTTGCTGCATCTGATAACCTCTTCGGCAACCTTGAACAGGAAAGGCTTATGATAACCCAGCAGCTTACCATGTCTTGAAGCACGTCTTAAAAGCCTTCTCAGAACATAGCCTTTTCCCTCATTGGAAGGCATAACACCATCGCTTATCATAAATGTTGTGCTTCTTATATGATCGGTTATTACACGCAGTGAAATATCTGACTTTTCACTATCGCCGTAATTTACACCGACAATCTCAATAACCTTGTCCATAATTCCTTTGACTGTATCAACCAGAAAAAGATTGTCAACGTTCTGCATAACGCAGGCAAGACGTTCAAGTCCCATACCTGTATCTATGTTGGGGTGGTCAAGAGGAGTATAGTTTCCGTTTCCGTCATTCTCAAACTGTGTGAAAACAAGATTCCAGACTTCAACATATCTGTCGCACTCACAGCCTACCGCACAGTCGGGACTTCCGCAGCCCTTATCGGCACCTCTGTCAAAGTAAATTTCAGAACAGGGGCCGCAGGGTCCTGAGCCGTGTTCCCAGAAATTATCCTCTTTTCCGAGATGAACCATATGTGAGGGGTCAACACCTATTTCCTTTGTCCATATGTCGTATGCTTCGTCGTCCTTCTCGTAAACGGAAACATAAAGCTTTTCCTCAGGAATTTCAAGTACCTTTGTAAAAAACTCCCAAGCCCATGCAGTAGCCTCATGCTTGAAATAATCCCCGAAAGAGAAATTTCCCAGCATCTCAAAAAATGTACCGTGACGTGCGGTTATTCCTACACGCTCAATATCAGGTGTACGAATACATTTCTGACACGTTGTAACTCTTTTTCTGGGAGGAGTAATCTCTCCCGTAAAGTACTTCTTCATGGGAGCCATACCCGAATTTATCAGAAGCAAGCTTTTGTCGTCCTTCGGTACGAGCGAAAAACTCGGCAAACGCAGATGTCCCTTACTTTCAAAAAAAGATAAATATTTTTCTCTAAGCTCATTCAAGCCTGTCCACTTCATAGCAATTCTCCTCGTATAGCATATTAACGAAATAACGTTTCAATTTTACTCCCAATATCATATATTGTCAAGAAATTTGAAATTGATTTTTATTTATATCGCTTAAACGTTTATTCTTTTTTCCATAGTTACCTTTAACGGCTCAAAACCACATTTATTATAAAATCCGTAAGCACCTTCATTCAAATTCCATACATTCAGAGTTATGCTGTCAAAGCCGTTTTCTTTTCCGAAATTTTCAACGTATCTGCACAGTTCATAACCTATATGCTTTCCTCTGAAAGCTTCATCTACGCATAAATCGTCTATGTATATTACTCTCCTGTCGCTCAATGACCTGCTGTCTTTTGTTATCTGATATATGCAGAATACATATCCCAGTATATTTTCTTTTTCGTCCGTAAAAACAAACACAGGGCGTGCATCATCATTTATTATTCTTAAAATTTCATCATCGGTATACTTCTTTTGTCCCTTTCTGAATATATCTGACCTTTTTTCTGCGTGAATTTGCTGAACCTGAAAAAGCAGTCTGTTTATCCCATTTATATCCTCTTCTTTTGCACGTCTTATCATAATAATACTCCTATTTTATCGTTCCACCGCCGACAACATATTCGTCCTCATAGAATACTACCGACTGTCCTTTTGTTATTGCTCTTTGCTTTTCGTCAAACTCAACCTCTACCTCATCTTCTGATATTACATGAACAGTAGCACAGCTTTCTTTCTGACTGTAGCGTGTTTTTGCCTTTACTCTCATACCGTCAACAGGCTTTTCCAGTGCTATCCAGTTCAGCCTGTCAGCTTTAAGACGGCTCGTGTAAAGGTCTTCGTTATCCCCAAGTGTTACAATATTATCATACGGGTTTTTATCTAATACAAAAATCGGGTGTGCATAACTTATACCCAGTCCTTTTCTCTGTCCTATAGTATAATGTATAATCCCCTTATGTTCCCCCAGAACAGTTCCGTCCTTATATATAAAACTTCCCTTGGGAGATTTTACTCCCATTGTGTTTTCAAGAAATCCTGCATAGTCACCGTCCTTTATAAAGCATATGTCCTGACTGTCAGGCTTTCTTGCATTTATAAGTCCGTTTTTTTCGGCAAGCTCTCTGGACTGCTCCTTTGTCATACCTCCGAGCGGAAAAAGCGTCCGTTTCAATACGTCCTGCGTAAGAACATACAAAACATAAGTCTGATCCTTTGTACTGTCAACAGCCTTTTTTATCAGTACCCTGCCGCCCGAAGTTTCTTCTCTGCGTACATAGTGACCTGTTGCTATATAATCATATTCGAGTAACCTTGCTCTTTCAAGCATTTTCGGAAACTTTATGTACCTGTTGCATTCTATGCAGGGATTTGGCGTTTCGCCTCTTTTATAGCTTTCTGCAAAACTTTCTATTACTTTTTTTCTGAAATCTCCCGAAAAATTAAATACATAATGTCTTATACCAAGCTTATAACATACCGTTCTTGCGTTTTCGACATCTTCCAGTGAACAGCAAGTTCTTCCTCTGTCATTCATTCCTATATCTTCATCGGTAAAAAGTCTGAGAGTTGCTCCGTCTGCCCTATATCCGCTTTCAAGAAGCATAAGTGCAGCTACGGAGCTGTCCACACCGCCGCTCATACCTATCAATACCCTTTTTGGCATACTGCCACCGCCTTATGTTTTTTATTATTCTGAAAATAAAAAAACCTGCGTCAGCTATGCGGCGATTGCAGACTGCGGCAGACAAAAGTCTGCCGCTAAAGCCTGAATTTTTCAGGTTTCGTCAAAAGCAAAGCTTTTGACGGTCTGCAATCGCCTCACTTTGAGCGAAGCCGCAAGTCTGATAAACAGCCGTTTCTTACCATACGCTTATTCTTTCACTTTCGGGAACGTACATACCGTCACCCTCTTTTATATCAAAGGCTGTATAAAATTCAGCTATCTGCTGAACCGGTACATTCACCCTGTACTTTGACGGCGAATGTGTGTCGTATTCTATACGCTTTTCAAGAACCTCGTCTGTACACTTTTCCCTGTGAATAACAGCATATTCCGTAAAGAATTTTTTATAATCAGGGTTTTTCTGCTCTTTGAGAACCTCCACACAGCACTGAATACCTGTCAGGTCGGCAATATCTTCACCTCTGGTTGCTGTGGCATTAAGCTCTATGCCGTCCTTTTCGCCCTGCTTAGCCATAAAATCCTTTAGCTGATTTACCTTTTCGATATAGGCTTTACGGTCATTTACGTTACACCAGCCCTTATAAACTCCGTTCTCATCATAGACGCTTCCTGTTATATCCAGTGTATGCGATACCTCGTGAGCAATTACAGTACCTATACTTCCGAGATTTTCCTCAAAAGATTTTTCGGTACTGTAAACGCAGTCCTGCATTATACCTGCATCTATAATAATTGAGTTGCTTCCGAAACTGTTATAGGCATTCAGCTCCATAGTATCAAAAACAATCTTATCCCTTGAAAATTCCGTTTTCAGAAATCTGTTATGCTCGTTTCTTTTTGCAATTATGCAGTTCTCGCAGTTCTGAATATATGTATTTTTATCGCTGACATCAGCTTCCGAGTAATCTATAAGAGTTTGCGGACGTGCAACTATAACATTCAGATTATCAAGCTTTTTTTTCGCTTTTGATTTTGTACTGTCCGAAAGGTAAGAAATCTTATCAATTCTTTTCTTGTACACTGAAATTATTTTTTCAGCCATTTGCGACAGGTAATCCACGTCCTCATCGGTTATATTTTCGTCAAGATAACCTTTTACAAGAACATCTTTCATATAGAAATCTGCAATTATTTCAAATGTCACACCGATTTTTTCGTTATATTCCGAACTTCCCAACGCTCTGTATATGACACCTGCTATAAGGTAATTTTTCAGAGCCTCGACATTTTCCTCAGTAAAAATCTCATTGTTGAGCAAATCCATATAAAAATCATCACACGCTATGTTCTGATAATCTCTTTCATAGCCCATACCGTCAAGTATACTGTGCAAATCTACGTTGAATAAAAAATCACTTTTGGAATCATATAACGAGAAACCGCTGTCTTTATTTTCCGAAAGCTTACCCTGTAAAATTTTAGTTTCGGTACTTACTGCACTTTCAGCTATAGCATCAGCTTTCTCCCCACTGTAGATACCACTTTTCAGTATCACACCTTTAAGCGAATTAAGATACTGCTCACGGATTTTTTCATCAAACGAATAAGTTGATACCTTTGTAATATCAGTTCCGTTCAAAGTAACCGCATTAAGTCTGAGTATATATGAACTTTTCGAGCCTGAAATTTCAAAATTAAGAAGTCCGTTATAAACAGAAATTCTTTTATCCGAATACAGCTTTTCCATATCGCTCAGACTTTTTGCTTTTTCTATCTCCTGCACATACTTTTTTACCGTTTCAAGACTTTGTTCATACTGTCCTTCCATAAACTGCTCATAAAGCACAAGAAGCCTGCTTTCCTGTTTTGAAAGCTCTTTTTTTGAAGAAAGTCCCTCAACATAATTTTTATAAAATTCCGATATGTTTTTGCTGCATATATCGTAGTAATCCGAATTTAATCCGTTTTCAGGAATATCGGCAGATTCCAGCCAGTCATAATTTACTGCCGTATAGAAATCATCTTTAAGCGAAACTGTTTCAGTATCGTTTTTACTTTCTGCTTTACTCTCTGTTTTATCCGAAGTACCGCATGAAGTCAGAACTCCCTGCAACACTGCAAATATCATTACAAGAGAAACAATTTTAAGAAAATTTCTTCGTATATTCATATTTTAGTCTTTCATCATAGTAACAAGTACTGCCTTTTGTGCGTGAAGTCTGTTTTCAGCTTCATCAAAAATTTCATTTGCATGAGCTTCCAGAACCTCAGCCGTAATTTCCTCCCCACGGTGTGCAGGCAGACAGTGAAGCACCATACAATCCTTATTGGTTACGCTCATAAGGTCGGAATCCACACAGAAACCCTTGAAAGCCTCAGCTCTTTTCTTAGCCTCCTGCTCCTGTCCCATAGATGCCCATACATCTGTATAAACTACATCTGCATTCTGTGCGGCTTCCTTGGGTGAGCGGTACATTCCGAATTTATCGCCGTACTGCTTTGCAAATTCCAGTATTTCTTCGGGTGGCTCATAACCTTCGGGACAAGCTATTGTAACTTTCATTCCCGTTTTAAGTCCTCCTACTATCAGGGAATTTGCCATATTGTTTCCGTCACCTACAAAGCAGAGTTTAAGTCCCTCAAGCGTTCCTTTATACTCCCTTATCGTCATCAAATCAGCCATTACCTGACAGGGGTGGCAAAAATCAGTAAGTCCGTTTATTACAGGTATAGAACCATACTTAGCAAGTGTTTCAACCTCAGCCTGTTCAAACGTTCTTATCATAATTCCGTCTATAAATCTTGAAAGTACTCTTGCAGTATCCTCCACAGGCTCTCCCCTGCCTATCTGCATATCATTAGCCGACAAAAACAGCGGATAACCTCCGAGCTGATACATTCCTACTTCAAACGATACCCTTGTTCTTGTAGATGCTTTCTGAAATATCATACCCAGTGTTTTTCCTGCGAGCAGCTTATGCTCAATTCCGTGTTTCTGCTCATATTTGAGCTGGTCTGCCAGATTCAGCATATCAATAATTTCTTTTCCGCTGTAATCAAGCAGCTTTAAAAAATGCTTCATAAAAATTTCTCCTTTGTGATTTATTTAAATATATAAATGACAAAAACATAAAGTTTAGGTCAAGCCTTTTCAAAGGCTTGCGGGTCGAGGGCAGAGCCCTCGTGGGATTTTTAAGGGTGAAACCCTTAAACTACATCGGCGAAAATTTCAAGACCCTTGTCGATTTCCTCTTTTGTTATGTTGAGCGGCGGCAGGAAACGTATCAGATTTTTTGCTGTGAGAACAAGCAGACCCTTTTCCACACATTTTACCGCAACCTCTTTTGCATTGTCCTTTTCGAGAACAACACCTATCATCATTCCCATTCCTCTTACTTCGGATACGCCCTTTATTTTCAGAAGCTTTTCCTTTATGTAGCTTCCCTTTTCGGCAACATCTTCAAGGAATTTTTTATCCGAAACCCTTTTCAGAACCTCCAATGCACCTGCACAGGCTATCGGATTTCCGCCGTAGGTCGTACCGTGTGTGGACGGACTCATAACGTCCCTGAGCTTCTCACTGCACAGACACGCTCCCATAGGCAGACCCCCGCCTATTCCCTTTGCCGAGGAAATTATATCAGGCTTTATTCCGAACTGCTCATAACAATAAAAGCTTCCTGTTCTTCCGACACCTGTCTGAACCTCATCTATAATCAAAAGTATATCATTCTCCGAGCAATAATCCGCAAGCTCATTCACAAAGCCTTTTTCAAGCGGATTTACTCCGCCCTCACCCTGAATAAGCTCAATCATTACCGCACAGGTATTATTATTTACTTTAGCCTTCACGCTTTCCATATCATTGGCTTTTGCAAAGCTAAAGCCTTCCGTAAAAGGAAAAAAGTAATTGTGGAATACGTCCTGTCCCGTTGCAGAAAGGGTAGTCACTGTTCTTCCGTGAAAGGAATTTTCAAGGGTTACAATCTCTGTTCTGTCCTTTCCGTATTTCTCAAAGCTGTATTTTCTTGCAAGCTTTATTGCACATTCGTTGGCTTCTGCTCCGCTGTTTGCAAAAAATACTTTGCTGAAGCCTGTAATTTCGCAAAGCTTTTTTGCAAGCTCCGTCTGCAACGGACTGTAATATAAATTGGAAATATGCTGTAATCTTGCTGCCTGTTCGGTTACGGCTTTTACCCAGCCGTCATCGCTGTATCCAAGACAGTTTACACCTATTCCGCTTGTAAAGTCTATATATTCCTTTCCGCTTTCGTCCCATGCTTTTGCTCCCTTGCCCTTTACCAGAGCCGCATTGAAGCGTCCGTATGTATTCATTATATATTTATGGTCATCATCTTTTATCTGTTGTAATATCATAATTATTTCACCTTACCTATGAAACGTATTTTATGGTTATTTCTGTTTCTTTTCATATGAGTAAACAAAAATATCCTCACGCTTTTCAAATCCAAGACTTCCCCAGAAGCCCTGTCCTGCCATATTGTCGCAGTATGTGAAGATATGGGTTTTTACTATACCCTCACCCATAAGCTTTCTTATAGCCTTTTCAGCCATAGCCTTTGCTATACCCTTTCTTCTGTATTCGGGCAACACTGCCATATGGTGAATAAATCCACGTCTGCCGTCATGTCCTGCAAGCACAGTACCTACTATTTTTCCGTCTGTTACGGCAACCTGACTTAATCCTCTGTTCCTGTTGAGGTAGCGTTCTATTGCCTCATAGCTGTCAGCACCCGACAACGCTCTTTTTGACGTTATCTGCCACATTGCAAAAATTTCGTCATAATCCTCAATCACCATATTTCTTATCTGTACTCCGGACATAAATTCACCTCTTAAACTTAATTTTTTTAATAGAACATAGTTCCGATACCCTCGTCAGAGAATATTTCTATAAGTATTGAATGTTCTATTCTGCCGTCTATGATATGGGCACGTTTTACGCCACGTCTTACGGCTTCTACGCAGCAGTCGATTTTGGGTATCATACCGCCGCTTATGATACCTGATTTTTTGAGCATAGGCACTTCGCTAACGTTTACAACAGGTATGAGAGTATTTTCATCGTTTTTATCTCTGAGAAGACCTCTTATATCAGTCATAAGTATAAGCTTGTAAGCTCCGAGCTTAGCCGCAATATGAGCTGCTGCGACATCAGCGTTTATGTTGTATACGTTTCCGTCATAGCCGCCTGCGATAGTGGAGATTATAGGTACATAGCCGTCTGATATAGCGTCATTTATAATACGTTCGTTTACCTCTCTTATTTCTCCGACATAGCCGAGGTCATCAGCCGCTGCGAGTTTTCCTGCCATAAGCATATTTCCGTCAAGACCGCAAAGACCCATAGCTTTTCCGTTATGTCTGCTGAGGCTCTGAACAAGGCTTTTGTTTACCTTTCCTGCAAGAACCATCTGGACTATATCCATTGTTTCCTTATCGGTAACACGCATACCGTTTATAAACTTGCTTTCCTTGCCTGTTTTTTTGAGCATCTCGCTTATTTCGGGGCCGCCGCCGTGTACCAGAACAACGTTCACACCTACAAGTCGCATAAGAACAATATCGCTCATAACTGCACTTTTCAGTTCAGGACTTATCATAGCATTTCCGCCGTATTTTACTACTACTGTTTTTCCTGCAAATTTCTGAATATACGGCAAAGCCTGCACAAGTATATGTGCTCTTTCTTCGTTGGAAATTTCCATTATATAAACTCTCTTCCTTTCCTGTTTAAGGGTTGCACCCTTAAAAATCCTGCCGAGGGCTCTGCCCTCGACCCGCAAGCCTTTAAAAAGGCTTGACCTAAATTTTATGGTTCACTTTTTCTGAACTGTTTAAAAAGCAGGCGGTATAATTTCAAGTCCTGTTTTTTCATCAAGACCGAATACTATGTTCATATTCTGTATTGCCTGACCTGCCGCTCCCTTTACCATATTGTCTATAGCCGATACAGCTACCAATGTATTTGTTCTTGTGTCGATATGTAGGGAAACATCGCCGAAGTTTGAGTATTTTATATTGTGAATATCGGCAATCTGTCCGTCAGGAAGAAGTCTTACAAAGTATTCGCTGTCGTAAAATTCGTGGTAAGCGGCTCTTATCTGCTCTTTTGTAACACCGTCTTTAAGAGATGCGTATACAGTAGAAAGTATTCCACGGTTTACGGGTAAAAGATGAGGAACGAAGGTTATTTTTACAGGTTTTCCTGCCAAATGCGAAAGTGTCTGCTCTATTTCGGGAGTGTGACGGTGACAGGCTACCTTGTAGGGGTGAAAGCTTTCGTTAAGCTCCGTAAAATGAGTGTTCTGCGAAAGTCCTCTGCCTGCACCTGTTGCACCGCTCTTACAGTCGGCTATAATACCTTTTGTTTCAACCAGACCCTTTGCTACGGCAGGGCCTATTGCAAGAGGTACTCCTGTTGTATAACAGCCTGGGTTTGCTATGGTTTTCTTGCCTACTATGTTTTTTCTGAAAAACTCGGGCAAAGCATATACGGAGTTTTTGTGAAGTTCCTTATCGGTATATTCTCCGCCGTACCATTCCTTGTAATCATCTTCGTTTTCAAGGCGGAAATCAGCACCAAGGTCAATGAAGATTTTATCTTTTTCGTGACAGGTTTTTGCCAGTTCCTGAGAAAGTCCGTGGGGTAATGCCGCAAAAATCACGTCACTTTTTGCGACTACATCATCGGCATTTTCGCATATCATATCATTAAGGCTGTAGTATGCAGGGTAAATTTCGCTTATCGGCTTTCCCTCAAAGCTTACCGAGCTTATAGCTGATATTTCGGCTTCGGGGTGTGTCATAAGCAGACGTACAAGCTCTGCACCTGCATAACCCGTTGCTCCTATAATTCCTGCTTTTATCATTTTCAAATCATCTCTCTTTTTGAATTTATATATTTATTTAAAGCCTAAGTTGTAAATTTCCACAATTTTTCCGTTGCTGTCATTTATGTAGCCGTTATAGCATTTGGAATATAAGTATAGCATTTCTTCAAGCCTGTCCGAACATTTAAGGCGAAAATAATGCTTTGTCTGAGGTCTGTGAAGATTGGACAGTCTGAATTTAAAATCCTGATTTGCCGTATCCTTTGAAAATATTATCACATCGCCTGTATGAAATTTGTAATGCCATACTGCTTTTGCAATAAAAGCAAAATCTTCCCAACCGTAAAATTCACTTTTGAAAAGACATTTTCGTTTTATTCCTCTTTCTGAAATTTCAAAACAGGTTAAGGGGTCGGCTAAAAGAAAAGGAAAAAATATTGCAGAGATAATAATTGCCGCAGTTGCTGCGATAATTCCAAAAAAGTCGGCTTTGTTTAAAATAAAAAACGAAAACAGTATATTTGCAGATAATAACAACGTTCCTGCAAACATAACAATCCACAATATAACAAGTATTGTTTTTTCTGATTTAGTATAAAAACTGAACATTACCTAAACCTCTTGAAAATTTCAATTAAAAAATTATTTGCGGACAATATCCCCCTCGTAACAGTCACAGAAGTCATAAAGAAAATGTTCAAGTTCTCCGAAATAAGGTAGTCTGAAAAATTTTTTGCGTCTGTCAATAAGAGGGTGTATGTTGTCAAGACCGCTTTTTTCCACATTCAGGGAAAATATAAATACTTCGTTGGTATCACTTAGTATGCTCTCACTCTTTTTAAGCTTCATTTTTCCTACATATTTGAAGTCGCTCCATTTATAGCTCTTTTTGTAAAAAAAGCATTTGAACATTATGCCGTCACGATTAAACTCGTAATGTCCCATAACATCGAAGAAAAATCTTGCAATTACTGCAAAAAAGATTATAAAAAATACAAGACTGAAAAATTTAGAATTATGCAGTGTCAGACTTGATATATCGGCAAATCTCAGCTTTGCCGCAAAAAGAACTATCAGAGCAACGTCCAGGGCTTCGGTCAATACCCATAATATCGAAAAAATAAACGGATACTTTCTTACCCACATTTTATTTTATCAGCTCTCTGACTTCTTTAACTGCATTTACAACGTTTGCAGGGCCACCGTAAGGACTTCGTTCATTTACGCATTTTTCAAGGGAAATTGCATCATAAACTCCCTCGTCAAATATATCGCATACGGCTTTGTATTCGTCTATGGGCAGTGTTTCAAGGGTAAGACCTTTTTTAATACATAAAGCAACAAGCGAACCTGTTGCCTTGTACGCATCTCTGAAAGGAAGTCCTTTCTTTACAAGATAGTCTGCACAGTCTGTAGCGTTTATAAAGCCGTTTGCAGCAGCTTTTCTCATATTTTCGGGAATAACGGTCATTGTATCGAGCATAGGAGTAAATGCTGTAAGGCACATTCTGACTGTATCGAATGCGTCAAAAATTGCTTCCTTATCCTCCTGCATATCCTTGTTGTAGGCAAGTGCTATGCCTTTCATAGCGGTGAGAAGGGTCTGTAAATCTCCGAAAACTCTGCCCGATTTTCCTCTTACAAGCTCTGCTATATCGGGGTTTTTCTTCTGAGGCATAATTGATGAACCTGTTGAAAAAGCGTCGTCAAGCTCTATGAATTTAAATTCCCACGAACACCACATAATTATTTCTTCGGAAAATCTCGAAAGATGAACCATTATGACAGAAAGTGCAGAGGCAAGCTCAATACAGAAATCTCTGTCAGAAACTCCGTCAAGGCTGTTTCTGGTCATACCGTCAAAGCCGAGAAGTCTTGTGGTTATACTTCTGTCTATGGGATATGTGGTGCAGGCAAGTGCTCCGCTTCCGAGAGGATTTATGTTCATTCTTTTCTGAGCGTCCTCAAGTCTGTAAAGGTCACGCAGAAGCATTTCGGCATATGCCATAAGATGGTGTCCGAACGTGATGGGCTGTGCTCTTTGAAGATGAGTATAACCGGGCATTACGGTACTTGCATACTGCTCCGCTTTGTTGCAGATTACATCTATAAGTCCTTTTACGAGCTGTTTAAGTTCTTCTGTCTGATTTCTCAGGTACAGTCTTATGTCGAGAGCTACCTGGTCATTACGGCTTCTTGCTGTATGAAGTCTTTTTCCTGCATCGCCAAGTCTTTTTGTGAGTTCGCCCTCTATGAATGTATGTATATCTTCGGCTTCCATATCTATTTCGAGCTTTCCGCTTTCTATATCGGTCAGAATTTCTTCAAGACCTTTACATATTATTTCGGACTGCTCCTTGTCTATTATACCGCATTCACCGAGCATTGTTGCGTGTGCTATACTTCCTGTTATATCCTCTTTATACATTCGGCTGTCGAATGATATTGAGGAATTGAAGTCATTTGTAGTTTTGCTTATTTCTTTCTGAAATCTTCCCGTCCAGAGCTTCATTACTTTTCACCTCATAAATTAGTATACGGGACGAGCAATATTAATCACCCGTCCCTTTTCATTTTTGAATACCTTTTGTGAAATTGGTTATTACTTAATCAGACCTTTTTGTGCTCTTACCTTTATGGGAAGTCCGAACAGATTTATAAATCCTGCGGAGTCGTTCTGGTCATAAACCTCGTCCTCATCGAAAGTAGCTATTTCGGGGTCATAGAGTGAATAAGGTGAGGTTACGCCTGCATCTATGATATTGCCCTTGTACAGCTTGAACTTTACTTCTCCTGTTACGGTCTGCTGAGTGCTGTCAACAAATGCAGAAAGTGCTTCTCTGAGAGGTGTATACCACTGTCCGTAATATACAAGCTCTGCAAAACGATTAGCTACAAGTGCTTTATAATGCTGTGTATCTCTGTCAAGGCAGATTTCTTCAAGCTTTGCGTGTGCAGCATAGAGTATTGTTCCGCCGGGAGTTTCATATACGCCTCTTGCTTTCATACCTACAAGTCTGTTTTCTACCATATCGGTAATTCCTATGCCGTTTTCTCCGCCAAGCTTGTTGAGCTTCTCAATGATAGCTACACCGTCCATTTTTTCGCCGTCTACTGCAACGGGAATGCCTTTTTCAAATGTAATTGTTACATATGTAGGCTTGTCGGGTGCCTGTTCGGGTGATACTCCAAGCTCCAGAAAGCCTTCTTTGTTATAGTCGGGTTCGTTTGCAGGGTCTTCAAGGTCAAGTCCCTCGTGTGAAAGATGCCAGAGGTTCTTATCCTTTGAATAATTTGTTTCTCTGTTGATTTTAAGGGGAATGTTCTTTGCCTCAGCGTATGCGATTTCTTCCTCTCTTGACTTGAACTCCCATGTTCTCCAAGGAGCTATTATAGCCATATCGGGTGCATATGCCTTTATTGCAAGTTCAAAACGTACCTGGTCATTTCCTTTTCCTGTACAGCCGTGACAGATTGCGTCTGCTCCCTCTGCCTTTGCTATCTCAACTATTCTTTTTGCGATTACAGGACGTGCAAATGATGTTCCGAGAAGATATTTTCCTTCGTAAACTGCTCCTGCCTTGATTGTGGGGAATACATACTCCTCGACAAATTCCTTGTTCAAGTCCTCTATGTAAAGCTTTGACGCTCCTGTTGCGATTGCTTTTTCCTCGAGTCCGTCAAGCTCTGTACCCTGTCCTACGTTTCCTGAAACTGCTATTACTTCACAGTTGTTATAATTTTCTTTAAGCCAAGGAATGATTATAGATGTATCAAGTCCTCCCGAATATGCAAGAACTACCTTTTTTATATCTTCTTTCTTTTTTGCCATTTTTATGACCTCCGTTTTTTACTTTATATTATCTGAAATGCTTCAGGATTTTTCTTACAAATAATATTATACTCACTCTATACAAAAAATCAAGATTTTTTTGTATATTTATTCAAATCATTGATTTTTCGGAATATTATATATTTTATTTATTCAAAGTAAAGTTTTTATATATATTTAACACTTAAAACGATTTTATTTTTACGAATAATTTTAATTCAGGCTCAAACTCTCTATACTGAATATTCATAAGCTATTGTATATTTATTCATTTATACAGCATCTATTGTATATTATTGAAAATGTGATATAATATGTATCGTCAGCGTATGTATTGCTTTTGAAAATGATACATACACTAAAGTAAAATTATTGCTTAGGAGTGCTGTTTTATGAACAATTTCAAAAAAATCAATCCCGAAGAAATTACGGAAAATACGTTTAAAACCATTGGCAAAGACTGGCTTCTTGTCACGGCTGAGCATAATGACAGATGCAATATGATGACTGCAAGCTGGGGCGGTCTGGGTATTATGTGGAACAAGCCTGTTGCATTCACATTTATAAGACCTCAGAGATATACTTTTGATATGCTTGAAAATGAGGAGTGTTTTTCTCTGTGCGTTCTTGGTGAGGATTACAGAAAGGCTCTTATGTTCTGCGGTACTAAAAGCGGACGTGATTTCGACAAAATAAAGGAAACAGGTCTTACCGTACAGTATTATGAGGGTATCCCCTACTTTGAAGAGGCAAAAATTGTTATGATATGCAAAAAGCTTTACACTCAGTATCTTGATAAAGACGGTATAATTGCAGATGGTATTGCCGCAAACTATAAGCCTGACGGCAGCGACTGGCATAAGATGTATATAAGCGAAATTACAGCCGTTCTCAAAAAGGACTGAGTGCTATGCCGAAAACTGTACTGATAACGGGAGCTTCAAGAGGTATCGGAGCAAAAATTGCGGAACTTTTTGCAGAAAAAGGATATAATATCGCCTTGAATTATAACAAAAGCGAAAACGATGCTATTTCGCTTTGTGAAAAAATAAACAGCCGTCTTAAAGGTATTGCTCATACATTTAAGGCGGACGTAAGCAATTATGAAGATGTCAGAAATATGGTAAATGCAATCTACAAAAATTTCGGCGGAATTGATATTCTTGTAAACAATGCAGGTATATCTCAGCAGCTTCTTTTTACAGACATAACTCCGAAAATGTGGTCGGATATGATAGGCACTAATCTTACGGGAGTTTATAACTGCTGTCACTGCGTTCTGCCGAAAATGATTTTCAACCACTGCGGCTGTATCATAAATATAGCGTCTATGTGGGGCGAAACAGGCGGAAGCTGTGAGGTTCATTATTCCGCTGCCAAGGCAGGTGTCATAGGTCTTACAAAAGCTCTTGCAAAGGAAGTTGCTCCCAGTAATATAAGGGTCAACTGCGTTTCTCCGGGTGTTATTATGACCGATATGATGTCGGGCTTTTCAGACGATACTGTTTCTCAGCTTAAAGAGGAAACTCCGCTTTGCAGGCTGGGTACTGTCGAAGATGTCGCCAATGCTGTTCTGTTTCTTGCCGATGACAGGGCTGCCTCATTTATCACAGGTCAGGTTCTCAGCGTCAACGGCGGTATTCTGATATAGTCAAAATAAAAAATCAGGCTTGTTTTTACAGCCGTTTACGAAGCCGTCAGCCGTGGCGGTGATTTCAGCTGCTCAAGGATTTATCCTTGAGCAGTCTTTTAAGCTTCACAGCTTAAAAGACCCCCCTCGTGAAACATAAATTTCACGAGGGGCTGAAATCACCGCCACGGCTGACGGCTTCACGGTATTTTTCTTTCAGAGCAGACATTAATCAAACAAATCGCTTTTTTTGAAAATCTTCCCGTAAAGACGGTTGAGATTAAATTTATCCCTGAACTTGTTGAACAGAAAGAACTCCATAAAGGCAATTAATGCACATATCACAAAATATATTAAAAATATCAGGCTCATATCAACAAAGCCAAAAAAGTTTCCGATTTCCAGTGCCTCGCATACACCCTTAGACCAGACAACACCAAACAATATTCCGCCGCAGCAGACAGAAAACATAACAATTCTTATAATATTGAACGGAAGCGAGGTTTTATATATAACCATAAGACCGACAAAAGCTGTAACCGATATAGCAAGGGTAGATACAAAATCAGGTTCAAGATTGAAGATTATGCCCAGTGCGGTTACAAGCACAACCGAAAGAACTACAGTAAGTCCTCCAGGAATGGCTCTGTTTAACACATTTATAATAAAATTGCCCTGTATTCTGTTGTTGTTAGGTTCAAGAGCGAGTATAAACGAGGGGAAGCCTATGCAGAATACATTTACAAGCGTCATCTGTATAGGTGAGAAAGGATAGCTTTCGCCCCAGAAAACGAATATAACCGCAAGTATTGTTGAAAATATCGTCTTGACAAGGAAAAGAGAAGCCGAACGCTGTATATTGTTGATTGAACGTCTGCCCTCAGCGACAACCTTGGGCATAGATGAAAAATTTGAGTCAAGTAACACAAGCTGAGAAACACATCTTGCCGCTTCACTGCCGCTTGCCATAGCAACCGAACAGTCAGCCTCTTTCAGTGCAAGAACATCGTTTACACCGTCACCTGTCATTGCGACCGTATGCTCATGTTTTTGCAGAGCCTTTACCATCTGGAGTTTCTGCTTTGGAGTAACACGTCCGAAAACGGAATATTTTTCCACAGCATCATATATATCATCTTCGGTTTTGAGCGTTGTTGCGTCTATTGTCTTTTCGTAATCCTTAAGTCCCGCATTCTTTGCAACAGCCGATACTGTTTCTACGTTATCTCCCGAAATAACCTTGAGCTGTACGCCCTGCTCATCA
This sequence comes from uncultured Eubacteriales bacterium, assembly GCA_900316025.1. Taxonomy (GTDB): domain Bacteria; phylum Bacillota; class Clostridia; order Oscillospirales; family Acutalibacteraceae; genus CAG-964. The sequence continues at coordinate 23,295 of ONBJ01000012.1, read as the reverse complement.
AAGTACTTAAGAGTATCCTTTGCTTCTGCTCTTATCTTGTCCCTGAGAATAACAACACCCAGAGGTTTTAAGTTATCCGGAAGTTCTCTGCCGTTGAAACTGCTTTCCGAATAGGCAAGCGTTATAATTCTGTAACCCTTTGAAACATTCTTTGTAAGTTTCTGTATACTTTCGTTTTTGCCGCCGAATATAAATTCTTCAGCACCCATAACGTATGTACCGTCTTTTCCGAAACTTATTCCCGACCACTTCTTTTCTGAAGAAAATGCTACAAAGCTTTCGGCTTTATAATCGGTCATACCCGTATATCTTTGTTTTATGGCGTTTATTGTAGGATTGCTGTCCTTTGAAAATTTGGATATTGCATTCAGGGCTTTTTCAAGCTTTTCATAGCTTTCATTTTCGGCAGCTATTACACTCCTTACCTCCATACAGCCTTCTGTTATAGTACCTGTCTTGTCAAGGCACAGAACGTCTACTCTGGCAAGGGTTTCTATACAGAACATTTCCTGTACAAGAACCTTTCTTTGTGAAAGCCTTATTACACCAACGGCAAGCACTGTACTTGTAAGCAGTATAAGTCCCTCAGGTATCATACCGATTAACGCTGCTACTGCACCGACAACAGCTTTCTGTATATCGCTGAAATCCGTTGCCATATACTGCCTGCCGAAAAGCAGAAGTCCTACGGGAATAATCAGCATTACCATATTCTTTATTATGAAATTCAGCGATTTCATAATCTGAGAATCAACTTTCTTAACGTACTTTGCACCGTTGAAAATGTTTGAGGCATAATTATCTTCTCCGACCTTTTCCGCTTTTACCGTACATTTTCCGCTTACCATAAAGCTTCCCGATATAAGCGTGTCGCCGGCTTTCTTGAAAACGGCATCGGATTCACCTGTAAGCAGTGATTCATTTACCTCGCACTCACCCTCCAGAACAATACAGTCCGTTGGTATCTGCTGTCCCTGCGAAAGAAAGAATATATCATCAAGTACTATGCTGTTTATATCAATATTTTCAATCTTTCCGTTTCGTACAGCATCTACTTTCTGAGAGTTTACTATTGAAAGCTTTTTTATCGTATTTCTTGCCCTTATTTCCTGTACCGTTCCGATAAGTGCATTTATAGTTATGATAACCATAAACAACGCATTTTTATACGAGCCTACCAAACATACACATAGGGCAAGCAGTGCGTTCATAGCATTGAACAGCGTACACACATTGTCCTGCAATATTCTCCATACCGATTTGGTTTCAAAATCGCTTGCCTTGTTGTAATATCCCTGTTCAAATCTCTGACTTACCTGTTCATCGGTCAGACCCTTGTCAATTTCAGGATTAAATCTTACTTTTTCCTTTTCCACGGATTTTCCTCCAAACCCCAAATATACAAAATACTTAGTTCATTATAACACGTTGTACCTTTACAGGCAATATGATAAAACTCATAATTTTACAAAAAAATATGAGTATTTAACATAAGATAGTCAGGCACATTTTCTTCAGAAAATAATAATCAGCAAAACAGAGGTATCAGGCACTTAAAAATGCCTGATACCTCTGTTTCTGAACATAATCGCTCTGGCTCTGAACGTCAGTACTATATCATACACTGTATCAGTCGTTTGTCGGACTCTCCGTTCCGAAAATTCCCTCGGCAATATTAGATACTCCGTCGTCTATTGCATCACCTATTTCTCCTGCAATTCCCTGTGTATCAGCTTCGCTTACCTGTTCAACTACGGTAACGTCCTCTGTTGCTGTCACATTATCCGTTGCGGCTTCGTCTGTCATCATTTCGGCTACTGTCATTTCCTCTGTTACAATCTCGGTTACGGCATTTGTCGCATTTTCCGCATTATCGGTAATTGTTCCGCTGTTTCCGTTTCCTATCTTTCCTTTTTCTCCGCAGCCTGTCATAAGAACAGACATTACTGTAAAGGTCATTATGGATGTCAACAATATAGAAATAGTTTTTTTCATTTTTATTTCTCCTGTAAATGTGAATTTACCTTCTGGCATATCTTTATATTTACCAAAATAAAAAATTTAATTCATATCGCCGAAGAAAGTTCTTTTTTTAATTTATTTATTATCTTTTTTTCAAGCCTTGATATATATGACTGAGATATTCCGAGCATTACCGCTACTTCCTTCTGCGTATGCTCCCTGTTTCCCATAAGTCCGAACCTTAAAACCGTAATCTGTCTGGCACGTGGTTCAAGTCTGTTTACAGCTTCAAGAAGTACCTTGCATTCCGCTTCCTGCTCCATATTTCTGTTTACAATATCGCTGTCACTTCCGAGTACATCGCTCAGCAACAGTTCATTTCCGTCCCAGTCTACGTTGAGAGGCTCATCAATGGATATTTCATTTTTAAGCTGCGTACTTTTTCTCAGATACATAAGTATTTCGTTTTCTATACACCTTGAAGCATATGTTGCAAGCTTTATGTTCCTTTGAGGACAAAATGTATTTACTGCCTTTATAAGTCCTATAGTTCCTATCGAAATCAAATCCTCAGAATTTGCTCCCGTTGCTTCAAACTTTTTAGCTATGTATACGACAAGCCTTAAATTATGCGTTATCAGTATTTCTCTTGCCCTGTCATCGCCGCCTGTTATTCTTTCCATAACTATCTCTTCCTCCGACTTTTTCAGCGGAGGCGGCAGCGTCTGCGAACCGTTTATATAGTATATTCCGTTGCGTCCGAAAAGTCTTTCTCTGATATTAAGTATCAGATTATATAATTTTACAGCTATCATCAAAATCACCCTTTACTGCTTCAATAATTTCAGGATTTACCATCGCTTTTATTTCTCCCTCCGAAATTGTATTTCTGCATACTGCCACATATATCCTCATACCGCAGTACACGTTATCTATATATACTTCCTTTGGTACAAATGCAGGTAAAAGTCCGCTTCCTCCGACAGAATGAAACGGTATTAAACGGTATTTTCCCTTCAACATACATTCAGGCTCTTTTGTATACATAAGATTTATGAACTCCTTCTCTGCTGTGTCCTTTAACGCATTTTCATTGACAACTATTACAGGTGCATTACTGAACGGCTCGCAGAGTGTATTCCCTGTATCGCTCTTTCCGTAAAATTCGCTGAAATGATTGTTGTTTATTATCCTTATTTTGCATATCTCGTTTTTTGGCGGCGGTCTTTCGGTTATACGTGTAATTACGTTTATCACTGCATAGCATATAACCGTTGTTATTATCATTATCACAGGCGATATGCTGAAATATACAACGGAATTTCTTATAACCATTCCTTTAGGAGTAAATATGAACCACACAAAAAGCATAAATCCGCAGAAGCAGAAACTTATCATAAAAAATACTGCCGTATTCTTTACAAGTGATCTAAGATTTACATACCCGAAAGTTATAAGTACAATCGCAAGTGAAACCGCCGACTTCATAATCCAGCTCACAGCGAACGGCATATCAGGCAGCAATATTATCAATGAACATAAAGCACCGAAAATACTTCCCGATACCAGCCTTGCTTTTTTCGGATTAAGCCTTCGGAATTTCGCTGTGGAAACAAGTATGAAGTAATTCACTATAATATTGATACCCAGCAGTATGTCTATATAAATTGTCCTGCCTATTATACCTCACCTCCCCTCTTGATATATTATCTCACAGGATTTCGGAAAATTATGTCACAAAAGCTACTTTAAACTATAAATCAGCAAATCCGGAAAAATATACATTATGCTTTTACGGACAAGAAAAAACACCCGACCTGACAGTCGAGTGCCTGAAACGTATATTTATAACTTTTTCATTTAGAAAGGCTCTTACACCTCAGCTATAACCTCTACTTCTACGAGAACGCCCTTGGGAAGCTCCTTTGCTGCAACGCACGAACGTGCAGGCTTTCCTGAAAAGTATTTTCCGTAAATTTCGTTGAATACTCCGAAATCGCTCATATTTGCAAGGAAGCATACTGTCTTTACGGCTTTGTCATAGCCTGAGCCTGCTGCCTCAAGAACAGCTCCGAGATTTTTCATAACCTGTTCGGTCTGCTCTGCTATGGTCTGAGCCTCAACACAGCCCGTTGCGGGATTTATTGCTATCTGACCTGATGTAAATACAAGACCTCCGCTTACTACAGCCTGAGAGTAAGGACCTATTGCATCGGGTGCATTTTTTGTATAAATTTTTTCTGACATTTTTATTCCTCCATCATTGTCAAATATTATTACATACAGGATTTCAGCATTACGAAAAAATCCTGTAGACGCATTTTTATAAATCAGATTATTTTGTAGCCTCTTTCGTTAAAGGCATTTTTTATTGCATCTGCATGTTCCTGATTTCTTGTTTCCATACTTATACGCAGATAGCAGGCATTTATATCCGAACTTAAATCAGCACGGTCATGAGCAACAGAAACTACATTTCCGCCCATATTTGCTATAATGTCGGAAACCTCCTGAAGCTGACCCGGTTTGTCTATAAGCTCTATTGTAAGGTCAACAAGTCGTCCGCTCATCTGCAAACCTCTGTTGATAACCCTTGAAAGTATAGTAACATCTATATTTCCTCCCGAAAGCAGACAGCATACCTTTTTGCCCTGAAGGTCGGGAATTTTATTGAACATAACTGCCGCAAAGGCATTTGCTCCCGCACCCTCTGTTACGAGTTTCTGACGTTCTATAAGCTTGAGAATTGCTGCTGCACATTCATCATCTGTTACCGTGATAAGGTCATCTACATATTTGCTGGTTATTTCATAGGTAAGTGTTCCTGGTGTCTTTACGGCTATACCGTCCTGAAAAGTATGAACGCTGTCCAGAGTTTCGATTTGTCCGTGCTTTACGCTGTTTACCATTGAGGGAGCACCCTCTGCCTGAACACCGTATACCTTTATATTGGGGTCAAGCGACTTTATTGCAAATGCAACACCCGAAACAAGTCCGCCTCCGCCTACGGGAACAACCACTGCGTCAATATCAGGCTTTGTATTGATAATTTCAAGTCCTATTGTTCCCTGTCCTGCGATAACAAGGTCATCGTCAAACGGGTGTATAAATGTAGCTCCGCTTTCCTTCTGAAGTTCAACGGCTTTTGCATAGGCATCATCATATGTACCCTTTACAAGACAAACTTCAGCACCAAGACGCTTTGTTGCTTCTATTTTGCTTATCGGAGCGGCATCGGGAATACATATCAGGGATTTTATACCCATTTTTGTAGCCGCACGTGCAACACCCTGAGCGTGATTTCCTGCCGAACAGGCTATAACACCCTTTGCCTTTTCCTCATCTGTAAGCTGTGATATTTTATAGTATGCTCCTCTTACCTTGAACGAACCCGTAACCTGAAGGTTTTCTGTTTTCAGATAAACCTTTACACCCGGGACAACATCGTCAGAGCATTTTATAATATCCGTAGGTCTTACAGCATTTTTCAAGACGTATGATGCGTGATAAATTCTGTCTAAAGTTAGCATTAAAAAAACATCTCCTGAAGAAAATTATAGAACTGATACCGAGGTCTGTCAAAGCGTCATTCGGTACAACCAACATAAAAAAGTCTTTCGTCCCGAAAAAAGGACGAAAGACGAACATTCCGTGGTACCACCTTAATTGCCTGAAAAACAGACCTCTTTGCAGCATCATCAAATAAAAATATTGAAAATGCTTTCCCTGTAACGGGAGAAACCCGAACTCTCCTACTTGTTTTTTTCAAACGTTCAGAGGTCAGCTTAAAGGTGATGGTATTCAGTCCTCCCCTGCCGATTTCCACCAAAACATCGGCTCTCTGAAAATAAAGATGACTGCTCCTTATCCTTATCACAGCTTTTTAGTTAATTGAACACTATAACAATTTATACGCTTTTTCGTATAAAAAGTCAAGTAAAATTTTAATCTTAACAGAAATAAATCAGAATTCGTTCTTAATCTTACGCAAAAACATATCAGATAATATCTGTCTGGGGTCTTTGCCGAAGTTTATAACCTGACTTACAGCATTTACTATAGGCAAATCAACATTGTACATTTCGCCAAGTTTTACAAGAGCGTTTGTTGTGGAAACTCCTTCGGCAAGCTTGTCGAACCTTTCGCCCTTTACGAACATTTCGCCAAATCTGCGGTTGTGGCTGAACTGAGAAAAAAGTGTGGCTTCATAATCTCCAAGATGACAAAGTCCGAATGCCGACAACTCGTTTCCGCCCATAGCCTTTATGAGCCTTGATATTTCCATCGTTCCCCTTGACATAAGTGCTCCCTTGAGAGAGGTACAGTTCATACCGTCAAGCATACCTGCCGCAATACCTATAACGTTTTTGGCGGCTGCTCCGACCTCTGTTCCTATCAGATCTTTTCCGATGTAAAATCTTATAAGTTCACTTGAAAATTCATTTACAAGCTTTATTTTAAGCTGCTCATTTTCGGAATCGATAACCATACAGTTGGGTATTCCTCTTACGAAGTCCTGAGGGTGACCCGGCCCTACCCATACGGCTACAGGTGTTTTTTCGGTATCAACGTACTCGCCGACAATCTGTGTAAGTCTTTTTCCTGTTCCTTCTTCGATTCCCTTCATACAAAGAACTATTGCTTTTCCGTGGAGATTCTCCTTTGAGAGTTTTTCCATAAATCCGCTGAGTGCCTGTGAACTTATGGAAATTATCATAACCTCCGCATGCTCCACTGCCTGCGTCAGGTCAGAAGTTATAACTATGTCATCACTGAAATTCACGTACATATTTTTGCGTTCTCTTTTCAAGTCCTGAAATACCTTTTCGCTTTCAAGTCCCCATGAATATACGCTGTGACCTGTCTTATCAAGATACCATGCTATAAAAGAGCCCCATCTTCCGCAGCCGAGCAGCGAAATGTTCATAATATATTCTCTCGTTTAAGGGCTTTGCCCTTAAAAATCCCACCAAAGGCTCCGCCTTTGGAAACCGCAAGCCTTTGAAAAGGCTTGACCTAAACTTTAAGGATTTTAAGTCAATAAATTATGTAAATCAATTCTCTTTTTCAGGAGCTTCGGAAGATGCTGTCTGAGTATCTTCCGAAGTTTCAGGGGTTGCTGTTTCTGTTTCAGTATTTTTTTCCTGTTTTTCCTCAGGGTTACTCTCGGAATTGTTTTCCTGAGTATTCTCCTGAGTATTTTCCTGAGTATCTTCCTTGATATCTTCTTTTTTCTTTTCAGGCTTTGTTTCGTAAATAAATATTACGTTCTTTACAGTGGTACTCCATGCTCCCGAAACATCTCCTATGGTCTGGAGAACATTTCCGAGGTCTTCTCTGGGGAATACCTTGTAGGTATCGTCACTGCACTTGTTTATACCCGGTTCAATATAATCTTCAACAAGCTTGTTTCCGTTTGCGTCAACGTGACTGACAACTACTCTTGAATTGAAGTATACTTTTTGGTCTTTTATCCAAACTTCACCTGATACCTTGTAGCCGGGGTGACTTGCTTCGGGATCCTGTCCGAAAATACCATCACTGAACACAACCTGAGCTTCGTCTATATCAACATCTCCGAATACCCACCAGCCGCTGTTATTCTCTATCTTCATCTGAGTTCCGGGCCACTGGTCAACAACAGGTCTTGCAGAACCGCCTCTTTCATCGTATATGTATATGTGCGGTGCTATCCAGTTGTTGTGGTTGAAATAGTGTACCTTCAGCGGTGACGGAGGTACAAGCTTGTCAATATAGGTAATTACCGTATCAGCCTTTACTTTTCCTATAGCCCTCGGCAGTCTGTCCGTATCAAGCTCATAGCCATGAACGGCATCGGGCTTAACAGAATATTTATCGCCCTTCTTTACTCTCCACTCATTGGCAGGAACTACAGATGTTCCGTCCTCAGTTATCTGATTTTTGAAAATTCTGAAATTCTCTCTTTCATCTCTCTGATAATAGTATTTGACCTCAACATCATCATCTCCGATAACTCCTGTGGGATTGTCTGAGCTTTCAACGAGAGAATATTCAAAAAGCATTTCCTTATGAGGGTGTGTTCTGTAGGTTGTTCCCTTTATGTAATGTGATGAAACCTGCTTTATAATCTCGTTGGTTTCAACATCTATATGCTTTACTATAACTGTTCGGTAGCTCTTGTCTGCCTTTTTCAGTCTGTCGAATGTTTTGTCATCTACAAGCACCAATGCACTTCGGGGAGGAACATTTATATTGTTTCCGTGTATTGTTCCAAGTCTTTCAAGACCTGCATTGTCACCGTTGACTACAACAGCCCATTTATCGGGAGTTTTTTCTCCGTTTACTCTGAGTTCAAGCATTTTGGGACTTGTACTGTTATTTACAAGAACTGCAACTGTACCCCATTCATTCTGTGCATTTTTTGTCATATTTCTTACGGTATATCCTATTGCACTTCCGTTTTCTACAAAGTATGTGTAGTGTGCCGCTGAACCGTCACCCGACCTGAACGGAGAGTAAGCTGCCCTTATTTCCATAAGTCCCTTGTAATATTTTACGAGGTATTCATATCTTACAACCCTTGTCCAGTCTATCTTGTTTATTCCGTCAGCGGAACGATAACTGTTGTGATCGCCGAACTTTGTTCTTGCAAACTCTTCACCAGCAAGATAGAAAGGCACTCCCTGAGATGTAAGCACTATTACGGCTGAAAGTTTGTTCTGTGCAATAACAACGCTGTTATGTCCGTTATAGTCATTGTTTCCGTTTGATCTGAGAATTTTATCCCAGAGTGTGAGGTTATCGTGTGCCGAGTTATAGGTCACGCACTGCATAGGCTCTCTTGCCCATCTTCCGAAGGTATCGTTTGAGCCGCCCATCATACCTGCCTTTATTTCATTGTTTACGTTTGTTGCACCCTGAATATATCCTATGCTGTCATCGTCTGTATTTCCTTTGAGGGCATTTCTCATTTTATCGCTGAACATTCCTACTCTAGGACTTAATTTGAACGCATTCTGTGATATACACGCATAGTCCCCGTGTATTCCGTTGCCGAGCCAGTCTGCCATCCAAGGCTCTCCGTACATAATTATTCTGGGGTCTATTTCATCGAGTGCTTCCCTTATTTTATTCATTGTAATGTAATCGTGACAGCCCATAAGGTCAAATCTGAATCCGTCTATATGATATTCGTTTGCCCAGTATTTCAGAGAGTCTATCATATATTTTCTGAACATTGCCTTATCGGAAGCAGTTACGTTTCCACATCCGCTTCCGTTAAAGAACTGATACTGTGAGTACATTCTGAAATAATAACCGGGTACTGTCTTTTCAAAACAACTGTCGCCTGCGGAATAAACGTGGTTATACACAACGTCCATAATAACTCCTATGCCTCTGTCATGGAGTGCCTGAACCATCTGTTTGAACTCGTTTATTCTTACCTCTCCCTTTGCGGCATTGGTTGAATATGAGCCTTCGGGTACGTTGAAGTTTACGGGGTCATATCCCCAGTTGTACTGAGAAGTGTGCATTGCCTCGTCTATAGAACCGAAATCAAATACAGGGTTAAGGTGTACATAGTTTATTCCCTGCTCAACAAGATATTCAACACAGGAAGAAACGTCCCTTTGTTTGTTCACCTTTGTTCCTCTTTGCGTGAATGCGAGATATTTTCCTCTGTTTTCCGGTTCAACGCCTGATGACTTGCTTATGGAAAAATCCCTTACATGAATTTCCCATATCACCGCATCTGTCGGATTGTCAACAAATACGTGCTTGTCCTTTGACCAGCCCTCAGGATTTGTTTCCTTCATATCAAGAATCATTGAACGGTTTCCGTTTACGCCTACTGCTTTTGAATAAACGTCCTGTGTTTCACGCATAACTCCGTCTACAAGAACGCTGTATGTATAATATAATCCCTTTAAATCACTTTTTACGCAGATACTCCATACTCCTGTTTCGTTATCCTTAACCATAGCCATTGTTATAACTTTTTCTGAGCCCTGCTCTACATCTGAACCTGTCCTGTACAGATTTAACGATACCGCTACCGCACTCGGTGCCCATACCTTGAATGTTGTTTTCTCAGGACTGTATGTCACTCCGAGGTCATCTCCGTCATAAAGCGGATATATTTCCCTTGCATTATAATAGTTGCCTATTGTTTCATATCTTTCCTGTAACGTTGGCATAAAAATTTTCCCTCCGGATTGAAAAAAATTCCGTCAGCCGAAATCATAATTCGGCAATATGTATACTGCACCTGACACGCCATACGAAAAGCATCGGGTTCAATATACAGCACATTATATCATAAAATACCAGAATGTACAATTCAAAATAAAATACATATATTGCTCATTTTTTATATAAATTACAATAATTAATCCTTACTTTTTCGCTCCGAAAGCTTTTTATGTATAAACATCGAGCCTTTTTCTCTCAGAAACTCCACCAGTGAGCAGCATATAAACACTGCAATACAGCCTCCCATAACCGCAGGAATAAAGATAAAGCCCTCAAAAAGAGCCTTATCCTTAAAGCTCAGCACAGACCATATCCACTTCCTCATAAAATAATGCTCATGTATTGCATAAACTCCCAGAGTAGTTGAAGCAAGCAGGTTTATTACCGATGAGCTGAATTTGAAATCCCTGAAAAACAGGATAAGACAGGCACTTTCACAAAGAACTATCGGATTGTCAAACATTCCGAAAACGTGCCTGTACTGAGGTACAAAGCCGTACAGAGCCAAATCAAGCATACAAAGTGCAAGGAAAGCTCCCATATATATAAGGTTCGGTTTTTCTCTGCCGTTCTTTTTATCTCCGACAAAAAGTCTCAGATAACCTCCTGTTATGTACATAAGGAGAAAGCCTCCCAGACTTTTTCCGTATTCCTGATCCAGTATTTTTTTAGTGGAAACCACCTGATTTATACCGTCTATATGAGCCAGTGTCGACCATACGCTCACCACGGCAAAAATAACTCCCAGAAAGTAAAGGTACTGTCTTTTGCTGAGAGATGAAAGCATTTTGTTCAGGAACGGGCTTATCAGCAGTATTATAATATAGTTGTCAAGAAAATACCACGTTCTTGAAAGAAACGGCAGAAACGCCTTGCATACGTTCGGCGGTGTGATAAGACCCGGGTCTGCAATAAAAAATATCAGCGATATTGCAGCCGAGTAAAAAATCATTGCTTCATAAGGCTTTTTTGCACGTCTGAGCGTTTTTCTTATATTGAACTCAGAGGTTATCATAAAATAACCCGAAATCATAACAAAAACATCAACAGGTGCTCTGCAAAGCGAATATGCAGACATTACCAGTATTTCTTTTCCGCACAAATAATCAGCCGCCGCCTTTCCGAAGCCGCCGTACTGATAAGCGTGAAGAAATATAATCTGAATTATTGCTATTATTCTCAGAAGCTCAATTCCTGATTTTCTTTTTGACGTTTTCACAAAACCATCTCCAAATTTACACACATTTTTTCAGTGTAAGCACAATTTGTACGGGGCACGCTTGCGATTGCAGATTCCTTGCGGAATATTCCGCAAGGGCATAAAGTGCAAGGCACTTTTATGCGACCAAAGGCTTTGCCTTTGGTCATCTGCAATCGCCCCCTGAGCGAAACCTCAGACCTCTGAATCATGGTTATGAGCGTCCTCCCCTTACTGTACGTATACAGAGAAATATTATAAAAGCTATTATATTTACTATTACTATGCTTGCTCCCACAGGTGTTCTGTACAGGTATGATGCCGTAATTCCAAAGAAAAAGCACGAAACCGAAAGTACAGATGAAGTAATCACAACACTTTTGAACGTTTTGCAGACCTGCATTGAAGTAAGTGCAGGAAAAATTATAAGGCTGGAAATAAGAAGCGTTCCCATAATTCTCATACCGAGTACCACAGTAAGAGCGGTAAGTATGGCTATTACTGTATTGTAAAAGCTAACCCTTGTTCCTGTGGCTTTTGCAAAATTCTCATCAAAGGTGACAGCAAAAATTCTGTTATAGAACAGTATGTAAAGTACTATTACAACGGCAGATAGGCATAAGCTTAAAACTGCATCAAAATCCGAAGCCGCTACTATACTTCCGAACAGATAATTGCTTATATCCGTGTTCATACCATTTTTCAGTGTGGCAATCGTCACGCCTATTGCCAATGCACTGCTTGAAATCAAAGCTATTGCGGAATCGCCCTTTATCTTGCTGTTTTCGCTCAGCCTAAGCAGAAGAAATGCCGACAGCACAACTATCGGTATGGCTACAGGCAGCGGTGCCCAGTTGAATGCCGAAGCTGCTGCCAATGCTCCGAAGCCAACGTGAGAAAGTCCGTCACCAATCATAGAGTACCGCTTCAGAACAAGACTTACTCCCAGCAAAACCGCACACAATGCAACGGGTATTCCAACTATCAAAGCCCTTATCATAAATTTATAACCGAACATTGAAAGTATATCCATAAGTAAAAATCACTTCCCGATAAATTCAACTAAAATCTAAAATCTGTTATAAAAAAACAGAAATCAAAATATAACATAATTTACTTACTGCAAAGAATTATTTTTAGTGGTGAATATGTTTTTGCTCGTGCAGTTCGCAGTCACTGCAATGACAGTTGTGATAGAGAAATTTGCTTCCGAGTTCACTGTGTTTATATTCCTCAGTTGTTCCGAAAAAGAAATCACCGTTTACGCACATATGAAGTATATGTGTTGCGTAGTTTACTGCACTGATAATATCGTGAGATACCATTATGACTGTCATTTTATCCTTTGCATTGAGGTCTTTTATTATATTGTACATCTGAGATGCGGCAACAGGGTCAAGTCCGACAACAGGCTCATCAAGCAAAATAAGCTTTTTTGCGGCACATAATGCTCTTGCCAGAAGTACTCTCTGCTGCTGACCTCCCGAAAGCTCTCTGTAGCACCTCTTTTTCAGAGATGGTATTCCAAGCTTTTCAAGATTTTTTTCAGCCTGTTTTTTATCCTCCTTTGTGTAAAGTCCCATAACGCCTTTACTGTTAAGCCTTCCCGAAAGAACAACCTCCCACACCGATGCGGGAAAATCCTTCTGTACGGGAGTCTGCTGCGGAAGATAGCCTGTTTCCTTTTGTTTCAGACCCTCTCCGTATACAAATCTGCCGTAACCGGGAGAATGAAGTCCTAAAATTCCTTTCATAAGCGTACTTTTTCCCGAACCGTTTTCACCCACAATACAAAGATAGTCCCCTGCACTGATTTCAAAGCTAAGTTCTTTAAACACAACGTTTCCGTCATAGCTCATTGTTACGTTATCGCACTTTAAAATAGACATATATAAATCACCGCTGTCAAAATACATTAGAATGAATTATATCAAAAGATATTATCTCTGTCAAACCGAAAAAACAGACCTGTCCCGCTTTTCTGCCTGAAATTCATCAGCCGGGACAAATTTTAATAAAATTTGTATAAAATTTATATAAATAATGCAATATTATTCCAATATGGATTTTGTTCATAATTTATTTACTTTTTTTTATGCCTTGCTTATTGACTAAACGTTTCTATAAATGCTAAAATCAAAAACGAAAATTCAAGCTTTGTTTTAGGATAAAATATTTTTCAGGCCATAAATGAGCAAATTTAAAAAATTGCACAAACGCTTGTCATTCCGAACGGAGTGAGGGAATCTTTTTTAAGACCCTTCACTTCGTTCAGGGTGACAGGCAGTGTATATTTATTGTGCATAATCACGAAAAATGATATATTTGCTCAATCATAGTTTCAGGAATTAAAGAAGGAGCTTATGTATGAAAAAACCTACAAATATCAATACTTCCACCATTAAAAGAAAATTCCCCGAATGGGCAAAGATTGACCGTGTAATCAACGGTGTTCCGATATATAATATGAATATTTTCGATACCGTTATGACGTTCAATCAGGACAATATGGACGGTGAGGCTTTCGACTATTTCGGAACAGTAATAACCTACAGGGAACTTCCTGCTTTAAGAGATGCTTATGCAAGAGCCTTGAAGCTTGCGGGAGTTAAAGAGGGCGATGTTGTTACTCTTTGTATGCCTGTAAGTATCGAAAATCTTATGCTTTTGTTTGCGTGCAACTTCATCAACGCAATAAGCAACAACGTGAACTTTTTGTTTTTGAAAAACGATTTTCACCTCTATACTTCGGACAAGAAGTCAAATGTAATTGTTACTCTTGACGCTTTTCTTCCATACTTTGTCGACCACCTCGAAAACAGCAGTATAGAAAAGGTTATAGTAATGAGCCTTGACGACTATCTGCCCGAGGAGAAAAAGGGTATGTTCCTTGATACCTCTGAAATGCCTAAAAAAATGCAGGAGGTTTTCGACATCAATCAGATTATGGAATGCCTTATGAACCTCGACAAGATAAAGGGCGTTGAGTTCATAAAGCTCGATGACCTCAAAAGGGCAGCCGAAAAAAGCGACATTCCTCTCCCCTACGGACCTACAGACCTTGACCGTGACATAAGCTATTACTATACAAGCGGAACAACAGGCAATCCCAAATGCGTTGTATATAAGGAATACTCCCTCAATGCCTATATCGAAATGCACGCTGGACTTGATACTCAGAACTATGTCGGAGAACGCTGCTTCCAGGCTATTCCTATGACGCATATGACAGGCGAACGCTGCTGTGCTATTATGACGCTTGCAAGAGGCGGTACACTTGTTCCTCAGCCTATCTACAATAAAAACGCTTTCGCAAGAGATTTGTCTGCAACAAAATGCAACAACGTTATTGCAACCGCAAGCTTCTTCCTTTCGGCAGTAAAACAGGGTGTAATAGCTCCCGATGCACTTTCCAACCTTACACGTCCCGCTTCAGGCGGAGAACCTGTTACAAAAAGTGCCGTTTACAAAATTGATAACTGGCTCAGAGCCAACGGCTGTAAAATCCGCTTCTCTCTCGGAGGAGGTGCAAGTGAGGAGGGCGGCGTTACTCTCGTTACATACTTTATGGACGAGCAGACAAAAACAAACGAAACAGGTAAACCACTTGAACCTCATGTTCACGTAAAGCTTGTTGATGATAACGGAAACCTTGTTACCGAAAATGAGGTTCTTGCAAATCTTCACGCAACCAGTCCTGCTGCCGCAGACCGCTACCTTGATAATCCCGAGGCTACCGCTCAGAGATGGTATATAGACGAAAACGGTATAAAATGGGGCGTTACAGGAGATATTGCAGTTCGTCATGCTGACGGCTCATATAATATTTTAGGACGTGCGTCAGATTCCTACATAAATGAACAGGGCGAAAGAGTATACTTGTTTATGATAGAGTACTCTCTTGATAAGGCAGACCCCATTCTTGAGTGGGAAATCAGTGCATTCAAAAACGATAAGGGCGGTCATGACGTTGTAGGTCAGATTATCCTCGACCCTAACTGCACAACTCCCAAGGCTGAGCTTGTTGAATATTTCTGCAAAAAATATCCGCTCAAAGCAATTAAATTCTACACCGAATTTGAACTCGGTGAGGTTACAAGCAAAAGAGATTACATTCTCCTTGCTCATGACTACGAGGGCTATTATGCTCCCTGCGATGAAAATTATCTTTACTTTGTCGATTATTCTGAGGACGGCACGGTTTCAAGAAAAAAGATAAGTAAAGATGAAATATAATTAATATTTTCAAGGAGGTTTCATTATGAAACTTAAAAAAGTTTTATCCGTTGCCCTTTCAGCAATTATGCTGGGCAACATGTCTTGTGTATTTGCCTCCGCTGAGGAAAGTACACCTGACAAAACCTACAACTATGTCGCTCTCGGCGACAGTATTGCGGCAGGTTTTGGTCTTTCCGGCGATGGTTCTTTACAATCATTCGCAACCGACCCTGCTCTTGTTCTTACCGAAGATTTGATTGCAAATCCAGTACAGAATGCTTATGCTCAGGTATTCGGCAGCTATCTTGCAGAATTAGGTGCTGAAAGAGGCTACACCACAACAGCAACCAACCTTTCCTCTACTGCATACCGTGCACAGGATGTTGAGCAGACAATTTTAAACGACGGCTATAAGGGTGACATTGCTACATGGATTCTGGAATATTTTGTAGGCACGGGAGCAAGTGCACCTCTCAGCAATTACCACACAATTTACAACAAGTATCTTTCCAAGGCTGACCTTGTAAGCGTACAAATGGGCGGAAACGATATTGTTATGGAAATACTCGTTCCCATGGGTTCATCAGAAAATCCCGTTTTGCAGGCTGTAAGCACATCGATGATGCTGACACTGTTCGGCTGCGATATGCAAACGTCAATTGGCGGCGGAATTATGGTATTGGAAGGACAGAAGGATAATCTTACATATCAGACATTTACGGAAGCTGCAGCTTATCTGAGCAACGTAAGCCAGAATGCCGAAACATATGTTGAACATTCAGCAGGTCACGTACATGACGTTGTAAAGGCTGTTAAAACAGTAAACAGTGACACTGACATTGCTGTTATAGGTATGTTCAATCCTTATGGAAATTCCCTGGTATACGAAGGAACAATCTATGATATGTCAACAGTTATGCAGACAATATTCAAAAGAGCTGCCGAGGAAATCTGCGGCAAAAAGCTTGATGTAGAAGAGGTTGAGCTTGTAACAGATGATGAAGCAGAGGAAAAAACAGAGGAATGCTCACGGCACGTTGCTGAGCTGAAGAAGCGTATAGCTAAGCTCAGACAGCAGAAAAAGGAAAAGCTCGAGCAGCTTCTTTCCATCATTTCCGAGGAAATCGCTTATCCTATGCAGTACACAATCGCAGGCAAAAACGTTGAGCCTCAGATGAAATCCCTGAACGCAAAATTACAGGCTATTGCAGCAGAAGAAAATGCAGTATATGTTGACGTTTACAACATAAGCAACGAACTTAACCTCGACCCTCACCCCACTGCAAAGGGACACAGTGAAATTGCAGCATTTATGGAAGAAACGCTCGAAAATACTGCTGAAAGCGTTGAGCTTAACAAAACAGCTGTAAATATCGGTATTGGTCAGAACTACGCACTCAAAGCAACTATTGCTCCCTCAGAAGCAGTAAAGACCGTTAAATGGAGCAGCAGCGATGAGAAAATCGCTACTGTAGACAAACACGGTATGGTTACAGGTAAAAAGGTTGGTACTGTTACTATAACAGCAACAACTCCCAATGGTCTGACAGCAGTATGTAAGGTAAACGTAAAGCATGCTCCTCAAAGCATTACCCTTGACAAGGAAACATTGAAACTCAATATAAATTCCAACTATACTTTCAAGAAAATTCTTTCTGAAAATTCAGCATAAGCAGTGATCCTTCTGTTGTAAGAGTATACAGTACAGGTAAAATTGTAGCTCAGAAAGCTGGTACTTCAGTTATAACAGTAACAACGTACAACGGCAAGACAGCAAGCTGTGAGGTAACGGTTGCTTAAAACAGCTGCATAATATAAAATTGAACGGATAGGCTTTTCTGCCTATCCGTTCAACATTAAATTCAAAAAAACAGGAGGTTCATTTACTATGAAATGCAAAAAGCTTTTATCCGTAGCTCTGTCAGCGGTAATGCTCAGCAGTCAGGCTTGTCTTGCCGTCAATGCGGAGGGTACTGCACCTGACAAGGCTTACAACTATGTTGCATTAGGCGACAGTATCGCAGCAGGCTTCGGTTTGTCAAGCGACGGCACGACGGAATCAATGATGGCTGACCCTGCATTCATCATCACAGATGATTTGCTTGCCAACCCCGTACAGGACGCATACGCTCAGGTATTCGGCGAATATCTTGCAGAGGTAGGTGCTGAAAGAGGCTACACCACAACCGCAACAAATCTTTCAACTACAGGCTTCCGTGCAGAAGATGTAGCAGATGCAATCCTTTCAGAGAATTTCCACAGCGATATGGCTGAGGCAGTTGTCGGAGGCTTTCTGGGACAAAGAGGCATTGAGGCTATGTCAAAATATCACGACTACTTTATGCAGTATCTTCCCGAGGCTGAGCTGGTAAGCATACAGCTTGGCGGAAACGACATAGTTCTTGAAATGCTTATGCCTATGATGGCAAATCAAAATCCTATTCTTCAGGCAACAGGCACTGCACTTATAATGACTGTTGCAGGATTCGACAGCGAGACATCAATGCAGACAGGAATATACATTATTGAGCAAAACAAGGATAACATAGACTATCAGACTATTGCTGAGGCTGCGGCTTATCTCAAGGGTCTTCTGAATGATACCGACAGCTATGTAGAAAAATCCGCTGAAAACGTTACAAAGGTTGTTGACGCTGTAAAAGCAGTAAACAGCGATACCGATATTGCTTTAATCGGTATGTTCAACCCTTACGGAAATTCACTTGTATATGACGGACAGGTTTATAATATGTCTGCCGTTATGAAGAATATCTTTACAAGAGCTGCCGAAGAGGTATGCGGTCAGAAGCTGGATACTGATGACGAGGTTGAGCTTGTAACTGATGAAGAAGCAGAGGAAAAAACAGAAAGCTGCTTCAGCCACATCGCAGAGCTGAAACAGCGTATAGCTAAAATCAAGCAGCAGAAAAAAGAAAAAATGGCACAGCTTCTTTCCATTATATCAGATGAAATCGCTTATCCCATGCAGTATCTGCTTGCAGGAAAAAATGTCGCTCCCTCTATAATTTCACTCAACGAAAAGCTTCAGAGCGTTGCAGATGAAAATGGTGCGGTTTTTGTAGACGTTTACAACATAAGCAACGAGCTTAATCTCGACCCTCACCCCGATGCTAACGGACACCGTGAAATCGTGCTGAAAGCGTTGAGCTTAACAAAACAGCTGTAAATATCGGTATTGGTCAGAACTACGCACTCAAAGCAACTATTGCTCCCTCAGAAGCAGTAAAGACTGTTAAATGGAGCAGCAGCGACAAGAAAATCGCCGCTGTAGACAAATACGGCGTTGTTACAGGTAAAAAGCGTGGTACCGTTACCATAACGGCAACAACTCCCAATGGTCTTACAGCTACCTGTAAGGTAAACGTAAAGCACGCTCCCGAAAGCATTACTCTTGACAAGGAGACCCTGACGCTCAATGTAAATTCCAGCTATACCTTCAAGAAAATTCTTTCTGAAAATTCAGCATCATCTTTCAAGTGGACAAGCAGTGATCCTTCTGTTGTAAAGCAGTGATCCTTCTGTTGTAAGAGTATACAGTACAGGTAAAATTGTAGCTCAGAAAGCTGGTACTTCAGTTATAACAGTAACAACGTACAACGGCAAAACTGCAAGCTGTACAGTAACAGTCGCATAATAATTTATTAAGCTTTAATTTCAAACATCTGTATGTCGGATTTAAACCGTCATACAGATGTTTTATTTTAATTATATCATTATTTCAATAAAAATTGACTTTTTTATGTGTAAGTGGTAATATTAGTTTATGATTTTTGTATACATTTTTAAGGAGTTGTAGTTTTAATGAGAGTTTCCAAGCTTTTAGGTGAAAGGTTTAAAAATGCTCCCTCAGACTGCCTTATTGACAGTCATAAGCTTATGGTAAGAGGCGGATATATGAAATATATGGCTAACGGAATATATTCTCTTTTTATGCCCACCAAAAGAATTACAAGAAAAATCGAAAATATTATCCGTGAGGAAATGGACAAAATAGACGGTCAGGAGGTTATGTTCCCTGTTGTAATGCCTGCAAGCCTTTGGGAAAAGTCAGGACGCTACTCAAGCATAGGCAGCGAAATGGCAAGGTTCAAAGACAGAAACAACAATAATATGGTTCTTGGTATGACGCATGAGGAGGCTGCCGTTCATCTGGCAAAGGATACCGCTCAATCATACGCCAACTATCCTTTTATGATATATCAGATACAGACCAAATTCAGAGATGAACCCCGTGCAAGAGGCGGTCTTATAAGAGTTCGTGAGTTCACTATGAAAGACGCTTACTCTTTCCATACCTCTCAGGCAGATTTGGAGGAATATTACGAACGCTGCTTTAAAGCTTATGAAAGAATTTTCAGACGTGCAGGTGCGAAAAATGTCGTTTCCGTAAAATCCGACAGCGGTATGATGGGCGGAAGTATTTCCCACGAGTTTATGCTGCTTGCCGACATCGGCGAAGATACTCTTGCAATATGCTCAGAGTGCGACTACAGGGCAAATATGGAAGCCGCTGACTGTATAGTCGAAAATGCTCCCGATGAGGCAATTCCTCTGGAAAAAATCCACACTCCGAACGCAAAAACAATAGATGACCTTGAGAAATTTTTCAACGCAGATGCCAAGCACTCCTGCAAGGCCGTTATGTACCAGAGAAATTCTGATGACAAATATATTGTAGCATTTGTAAGAGGTGATCTGGAGGTAAACGAAACAAAGCTCAGAAATTATATCGGTGACGATATACACCCTGCTCAGGATATTGTAACCGAAGAATGCGGCATAGTTCCCGGATTTACAGGCCCTCTGAATATTGATGAAAGAGTTATTGTTGTTTATGATAAATCCCTTTCTGGAATAGAAAGTCTTGTATGCGGTGCAAATGAGGTTGATTATCATTACAAAGGTCTGAATATAAAGCGTGATTTAGGTGATGTTACCTTTACGGATATAGCAAAAACATTTGAAGGTGCTGTATGCCCTGTATGCGGAAAGCACTCAATTACAATCAAGCGTGGCATAGAAGTAGGAAATATTTTCCAGCTCGGCACTAAATATACAAAAGCTATGGATATGACATACCTCGACAATAAGGGCGAAGCTCAGTATCCTATTATGGGCTGCTATGGTATCGGTGTGGGTCGTCTTGCGGCTTCCGTCTGTGAGGAAAGTCACGATGACTACGGCCCTGTATGGCCTATATCTATCGCCCCCTGGCAGGTCGAAATATGCAACCTCAGAGCCAAAGACGAAAATGTAAGCAATATTTGCGAAAATCTCTACAATGAACTTACCAATATGGGAGTTGAGGTTCTTTATGATGACAGAGCTGTACGTCCCGGATTTATGTTTGCCGATGCCGATTTGTTCGGAATACCTGTAAGAGTTGTCATAAGTCCCAAAACGATAGACAGAAACTGCTGTGAGGTTTCTTTCAGAGATAAATCTTTCAAGAGTGATATTCCGCTTGAAAACTCGGCGGCAGAAATCAAAAAGCTTGTGGATAAGCTTCTTGCCGAATACAATATCTGAACCCCAAAGACAATCCATAACCATAAAGTTTAGGTCAAGCCTTTTCAAAGGCTTGCGGTTTCCAAAGGCGGAGCCTTTGGTGGGATTTTCAAGGGCAAAGCCCTTGAAGCGTGACATTAAAAAAATAAAATGCCGTTCATAAACGGCATTTTAAAAGGAATAACCATAGATATTCTTCAGTTTTGTTTTTCTACCATTTTGTACTCGTCATAAAACTTGAAGTAATGACAGTCATAACAGCTTTTCTGCATAAACCTTGCCATTTCGTCTTCGTCAAGGTTCACCTGACAGATATAACAATCATACTCTTCGTCATAGATATAATTTGCACAATGCTCACAGTTGGATTTTCCGTACACAGTTTATAACCACCTTTCCGACCTGATTTTTCTGTTTATAAAAGTATAGCACATTATATCCTGTATTACCACCGTTTATCACATTTTGAAAGGCAATGATTAATATGTACATACGATATAAGCCGCTTGCCGTACTGTGGAGAATGGCTATAGCTATAAGCGGTACGATAGCTCTTATCGCAAAACTGGATTTGTTCGGCGGAAGCTTCAGTCTTACGTCCTTCCATTATTTTGATATTCTGATAACTATTGTTACCGTTATATATTACTTCATTCTCTCTTTCTGGCAGGTAAATCACCCCGACAGCGAAAAAACCTGTCTGTTCCCCTCGTTCAAAGGAACTCTGATGCTCAGTATGTGCCTTATGGGGCTTGTATCGTACTTTATTGTAAACAGGGGGCAGATTTCGGACAATCTGAGTTTTCTTTGGGCAAATATTATTCATTACGCTCTGCCGATTGTCATTGTGCTGGACTGGATACTTTTCGATAAAAAAGGAAGCTTTAAAATATGGTTTCCGTTCATATGGTGCATACCTCCGTTTTTCTATATGACTACCGTTTATCTTGTAGTATATGCTTTCAACGGCAGAGTAGGAGACGAAGGTCGTTTTCCTTATGATTTTATGAATATCAGCCTTAACGGAGCAGCTACAACCCTAGCAATAATAATTACAATGATGCTTGCCTTTGTGATAATCGGCTTTACTTTTTTCGCACTGGATCAGCTCCCTCAGAAAATATCCTCAATACTCCCGAAAAAGAAAAGCGAAGAAAATTCCGAAGAAAAAACCGAATAGTAATAAGCAACCCCCGTCTGTCGGAATGGCAGACGGGGGTTGCTTATTTTTTTAAAGGGCTTTGCCCTTTAAAATCCCACCAAAGGCTCCGCCTTTGGAAACCGCAAGCCTTTGAAAAGGCTTGACCTAAACTTTATTGTTTTGTTAATACAGTATTTCTGTATTGAATAAAAAAACAGACTGTCTGAGTTTATACTCCAAGGAGTCTGTTTTTGTTATGTATGTGACATACTCCCGCCGCTTACGCTAACGCTTAGAAGCGGGGGCTTCTCGCTCAAGTACAGCAACCTGTACAGTATCAACAAGCTATCCCCGTGTGTCCCACAGTTCTTATTTTTGTTTTATGCTAATGCTACTATTCTCATACCTTCATTTCGTATGTTTACAGCAGCGTTTATATCTCTGTTATGATGTGTTTGACAACAAGAACAAATCCATTCCCGAACAGACAAATCTTTTGTATCGGGATTTTGGTATCCACAAGCACTGCAAATTTGTGAACTTGCAAAGAATTTGTCGATTTTGACAAGTCTTTTTCCAAGTTCATCTAACTTGTATTTCAGAAATGCTGTGAACATTCCCCAACCGTTGTCTGAAACAGGTTTACCGAAATTCAGTGACTGTGCCATTGCCTGCATATTTAGATTTTCAATGCACACACAATCATAGACATTGGTTATCTGTCTTGACTGTTTGTGCAGAAAATCTTTTCTTTGATTGGCAACCTTTTCATGCAGTTTAGCAACTCTTATACGTTGTTTTTCTCTGTTCTTTGAACCTTTCACCATTTTTGAAAGCTTTCTCTGTTCTCTTTTCAGTTTATTTTCGGACAACCTGTAATATCTCAGAAACTGCGGACAATTACCGTTGCTGTCAACATATAATTCGTGCATAGAAAAATCCAAGCCTAAAAATTTCTGCGGTTCTGTTTTCTGTACTTGGTTTTCGTACTCAAACAGAATACTTACATAAT
>ONBJ01000025.1 GCA_900316025.1 uncultured Eubacteriales bacterium | reverse complement strand
CACCGAATATCCAGCCACTTTCTGACAGTACAGGTTTTTCCGAAATGGTTTTGCCCTCTTCAACATTCAGCGTTGCGGGAGCTGTTCCGTGTCCGTTCGTGTTAAAGGCAACGGTATGCATAACCTTTTCAGATTTCACAACGGCAAAGGTAAACGGATTGTCTATTGTACCGTCACCGCCTGTTACCTTGAAGCCGACATCTTCACCGTAATTTTCGGAAGTTACATAGGCAATATAATCATCGTTTGCGGATATCATTGCATATTGTCCATACTCAGAATCGTAAAACGGTTTGCCAATTATATATAATTCTTCGTATGTCGTAGAAATCTCAATATTTCCATCTTGGTCATTGGTGACAATATAGGAATTACCGAAGTTCACCAAATCGCCCGTATAGAAAATCTTACCGACTTCAAGATTCATAGGTGTTCCTGTCCATTTTGCATAGAGGGTAATATCTTCTGTAATTGGTGTATTCAAGTCAAAAGGCTTTGTGAATTTCTTATCTGTGTACCAGCCTCCGAAATAACGCATACTCAAAGATGGTATATCAAACTTATAGGCAGACACAGTCTGACCATCTCTGACATAGATACTTTCAGATGTTGTTACTCCATATACTGTGTTGTATTCACCATACTCAAATGTGACAGTATGTATAACTTTTGCATATTCAGACTTCACTATTTCAAAGGTAAACGGATTTTCCTTTGTACCGTCACCGCCTGTTACTTTTAAGCCGACATCTTCACCATAATCTTCGGAAGTGACAAACGCAATAGTATTATATTTGATGTCCATTATGTCATACTGTCCATATTCAGGATAGTATGACGGTTTTCTAATCACAGAGAATTTATCGGGTATCTGAGATATTGTACCATTTTCGTCATCGGAAACAATATAGTACTCACCAAAGTTTACCAAATCGCCCTCATAAAATGTTTTGCCGACTTCAATATCCACAGGATTTTCCTTCCACCACTTTGCATAGAGGGTAATATTTTCTGTAATCGGCGTATTGAAATCAAAAGGCTTTGTAAATTTCTTATCCGTATACCAACCTTCAAAAGCATACATACTCATAAGTGGTATATCAGGTTCAGACACTGTTTTTCCGTTTTTGACATAGATATCTTTAGTTTCCATTCCATAGGCTATGCCATATTCACCGCTGTCGAAGGTAACCTTAGATGAGTCGGGGTCTACAACATCTACATAGATACGGTTTTCTGTTCCCGATGATGTATCCGTGACATAGACTACACTTTCTCCCACTTTTACACCTGAAATCAGTCCGTCACTTGTAACGGTAACAGAACTTTCTTTATCCTCTTCATTATAAGGAACTGCGTCATAGACAAGTTTCTTTAATCCGTTCCAAGGATAAGCTGTTGTTTCAATCTGTAAAGTTTCGCCTTGTTTGATGGTACAGGAATTGTTTTCGATATTATCAAATTCCAGCAGTTGATTGTTCAGAATCTGTTTTTCAGCAACGACAGTTTCATCAAGTTCTTGTCCATCAAGTCTGAAATGAAGGTCAAAATGGAAAACACCCTTGTCATTCATTGCATCTGTCAGAGTGGAATACAGATTGGAACGTGCCACCAAGTAAACAGTTTCGGTAACGGTATTACCCTCACTGTCAACCGTTTTGACGGGAACAAGTGAACACTCTCCGTTTACAATCGCACCGTATGTGTTTTTATCGGAATCAGCATATACCTCAAGGTTTTTTGCAGGCAGATTGCCTATGTTGGTAACAGGAACACAGACATAATATTCGCTGTTATCCATATATTTAACGGTAGTTGTTACACAATCCGCAATAACGGCTTTCAATCGTTCGTCTTTCGGTTCTGAAACAGCAAACAGGCTTTCAAGTGTTTTGTCTATGTTTTCTTTTTCTGTAAGGTCAGGGAGCAGAGAAACGGAATTGGCATCAAGATATTCACAAACATCTTCGATGGTATAGATAGCCGGCGAACCAAACTCCAGAACCGCTCCGCTCTTTGTAGAAACTTCTGTTCTTTTACTCTGATAGTCATTAACGGCAAGTTTCTGCGAATTATCCAGTTCTTCTACTTCTGCCGATAATGTCAGACTGCCGTCTTTGCCGACAATAAATTCTGTACTGAAATCCGCACTTCCTCCGGGATAGACAGACTGTTCTTCTATGGTTGCTGTCTTGTCGTTGACAGTGAGATTATACTTTTCTGCGGGCAAAAGACCGTTGTTGGTAACAGCAAAGGAAGCCCTTACTTTTTAACCCTCAACAGGATATTCGTCAGAAAGGACAATTCCCTCATTGGAAAATTTCAGACTGTCGCCAGGTACAAATACGATTTCGGCAAGTTCGTGGTTGCCGTAAACTACCGAACCGTTTTCGTCTATTTCCTGAGAATAGATATTGCCGATAAGAACAGCACCCTTGTTACTGTTTACGCTTACGGTAAGTTCGTCAATCACCTTGTTGTATTCTGTAAGCTGAACGGCATCACTCCAGCCTGAATAATTCTGGGAAGACGCACTCTCCGTGATTTCTCCACGATACAGTGCCGCACCGTAAAGTTCACGCCCTGTATCATATTTGACATCATTGTTAGGCTGTTCTGTCCAGAAAAGATACAGATTGCCGTCACCGCCTGCTACAAGCTGATGGTCAGTGAGTGTTGAACCTTCGGGTTCACCGTCTGCACCGATTTCGCCAAAGTTCTTCTGATTGTTTTCAAAATCGCAGCGGGAAAGTTTATACAATGCTCCCTGTGTTTCGGAAGAAGCATTTTCCAATGCCGCATACGGCATTTTATACCAGCCGCTTTGTGCGATTTGTTCTGCGGAAAGTGAATATATCATATCCAGACCGCTGTTTTCAGCATAGATACCTGTGCCTCTTACTTCATCAAGTCCTCCGAAAATTGTGTTTGCACTTATGGCATTGTAAATACAGCCGTTGCTCAGCCATGTGAGATAGACATCATCTTCAATTTTTGTCAGTTTGGGACTGAGGATACTCTTTTTGCCTGCGTCTATCGGTATCGGATAGTGATCTCTGTTATCGGTGAGATTGGTTACACGCAGCCAGAGTTCACGGTCATTGGCTGTTTCCAGATTACCGTCACGGTCAACGGTATAACTGTAAAAACGATAATCCTTTGTCTGATTTTTCTTATCTGTGTAGCGGTAATCTGCTACGGAAAGGTCTGTGACCATCGCATCTTCAATCAGCGGGTGGTCTATCATAATCAGTTCTTCTTCGGGATTTGTCTTTCCTTTGGCAACAGCGATAAATTTACTTTGGGCAGGGTCATAGACTTTTCTCGCCCATGTGTTGTAGTTGTTGCTAAGTCCTGCAATATCTTTGAGTTCTTCGGTAGTGCTGATGTCTTTCTTGAAGTAGTAGAGAGCGATATTATTTTCTTCCTGTGCAAGTATAACATCAGAGTTGACAAATTTATCATTTGTCACTTCAAAAGGTGTACCCATAGTTTCTGTCGGTATATCAAATACAGCCATATGGATATTACTTGACTGGAGTATGGCTTTGGCACTTTCGATATTGTTTTCAAAACCTTCTGTGACATTTGCGTTAGTCCATGCAATATAGACTTTATCGCCTGATTTCATTGCAGCAAATGTACTGTCTGCCATATTATCGTTTTCAACGACAGCGGAAGCAATATTGTTGTTGAAATCCTTGTCCCATGTGCCGTCTGCCTTACGAATAGCATAAACCAGAGTGGAAGCATTGCTCTTGTCACGGTCTGCCGCACCGCTCATATTTCTGAGGAACAGGAACATTGTGCGTCCGTCACCGAGTTCGACAAGCTGCGGGCGGACATATTCCATTGCTCCGTTTATGAGTGTTGTCTTTGCACTGGGAACAAATGTACTGCGAAGCATCATACTTCTGTATTCTTCTCCGTTGTCAAAGGCTCTTAGTGAGATGTTTTCTTCTGAGGAGCTTTTTGCGGAACTTGATGCCGAACTTTGTCTGGCACTTTTATTTTCTTTCTTAAAGCAACCCGTAGGCGGCCATAAATCGGCACTGCCTAAATCGTATTCAAAACTTATCAACGCAAGGTCAACCGCAACGCCGCCTGTAAATGTACCCATCGAACCGCCTTTTGCACCGAAATCATGGACATCGGTATTAAAGCGACCGACAAAAGCAAATTTAAACATTCCCCTTGCTCCCAAAATACCGCATAAACCTATACCCGGCTGGAGAGTAACTCCTACACCTATCTGTACATAAGGCCATTCGGTCTTGACTTTGTCGGCAAGGTTTTCATAATATCCCATTTCCTGAGCGGTGATTTCTTCTTCGTCTGTGGTATAGCGTCCGTCAAACTGAAGAGTGATTTCACCTTTGACATTCAGATAAACGGGTAATCCAAATACAGTCCAGTAAAATGTCTTATCGACACTGAACAGCGTATTGATAACATATTGTCCGCCTGAATAATAATGGGTATTCTTTTCAGGATTATAATTATATTCCAGCTGTACAAGAACACTGACACGGAAATCAATTTCTTTTTCTCCGAGTTTGGAAAGACCGTCTTTTTTCAGACCTTCCTTTATTTGCTCCTTATACGATTTCTTTGCTTCTTTATGTGTGTTAAGATATTCGATTGCCTCTTCTTTTGTAGCCTTAGGATGTTTTTCCTTATATTTTTCATACACCTGCTGTTGCGTAGCACTGTCAAGGTACTTATAGACATCGCTTTCACTATCTTTTATCATGCCGTCCCATGTCTTTGAACCTTCATTTTCTACACCACCTGAGTATGTACGCAGTTTTTCACTCTTTTCTTTGGCATCTTTATATGATACGGAAAGAGTAACGATATGGGCATAAGGACTTGTTCCCTTATTTTCCTCATCGGCATAGACTTTTGTCCAGTTGAGTGTTCCCGCATTCAAATCTCCTGTCATATCACCAAGTATGGGTAAATCGTCATATGGACTCGGAATTTCATAATCAAGATATTGTGCGGGCGGTATTTCTGTCGGACTATACATTTCAAAGCCTGTATAGAGGGACGGATAGGCAACTGTAGTAGTTTTTCCCTGCGGAACAGCGTTCAGTCTGACATAGAACTTGTCAAGGGCAGAAAGTTCCGAACCGTTGACAGTAACCAAAAACTTCTGTTCGTTACTGTCGCTGTCAGCACTGTATTTTGTGGCATCGTATTCTGTGATTCTGCCGTTAGAAGCTATTTTTTCCACTACGACACCAACAATATCACAGCCGTTTTTGACAACATTGAAACCAAATGACAACTCATCGTTTTCATAAATCGGAATCTGTGTTGCATAAGGAGAAACATAGGTATCACGATAGCCAAAAGTGACATCTTTGATATACGGACTGTACTGTGTACGGATAGGCATATCAATTTCCGCAGCATTGATGAGTGAACATTCTGTTTTTACACGCTTGTTGACATTTTTGTGTGTATTCTTATCGGCAACCAGTTCATCAAATGAATCTGTACGCAGACAACTGTCCTGATGTTCTTCCTGTGCTTCATTGACGGGTTTTTGCAGTTCGATATATTTTACCTGCTGTATATCGTTATTGTCAACAATAACCGAAATAACATCTCCGTCTATGGCACGGATACCTTTAATAGAAAATTTACCTTCACTGTTGGTAGCGGCACTATGGCGTATGGTACTATAACCAAGCGTTGCACTGTCGCCGCTGCCTTTGTACAGTTCACGGACAGAACCGCCTGCACTTACTTCACACTGCATTGCAGGAGAACGTCTGACAGATTCTGAACCCGGACGCAGACTATAGGACGAGTAGCAGGCTGAACCGTCAATACTGAAATATTCATACTTTGATGGGTCATATTTTTCTGCGGATATTTTGACGATATTACTCTTATAATTATTATGAGCCATAATATCTGCGACAAAACCGTTTACTTTCTGACCTGTGGGAGCTAAAGTAAAGACAGGTCGCCATGTTCCGTCATTTTCACCTGTGGGATTCAGTTCAATGGTGTAAACTCTGTCGGTAACGGGCGTTATTTTATTGCCTGTACCGCCATTAGTGTCTGAAATGGCAAGTATATCTTTTCCTTTGGCAAAAGTTAATTTTTTAAGTTCCTCCTGAGGAAGCAGATTACTTACCGTAAAGTATTTCTTAGCCAGTGAATCCATTTCTATGGAAATGTGGTTTGGTACATTGGAAACGGTAGCTCCTACGGTACATTTCGGGCGTACAATTTCCAGAACAGGAGATGTTTCTCCGATAGTAATTTCGCCACTACAGTTTCTGTCAAATGCCGAATCGGCATCGCCAAGATTAGCATATTGTTTTCTGTCGTAACCTGAAACATAATATGCCTTATCTTCAAGTTCCATACTGAGGTTAATCACATCTCCTATATGGAATAAAGTATCGGTCGTTTTAATTTTGTTTTTATGCATAGATTCAAGGTCTTTGTCAAGATACTGATACTTTATATTTTCGGGAAGATTCTGAGGTTCTGACAGTGTCATTCTGACATTTTTGTAACCATAGACGGGTTTAATGGTCAGCGTGGTATAGCCCAGATAGTCGTTGCTGTCCATTTTTGCACCCTTTTGAATGGTGTTGGTGTTTTCATCAATCTTCTTAATCAGATTATCGTCAAGAACGAGGCTTTTCTCATTTGTTTCATAGAAGAAAGTCTTTCCGTTGAGAGGTGTTATATTATACCCCTTGAGTTCACCGTAAATACAGCTGTTTCCGCTTGCAGGAGCTTCTTCAAACTGAATAGGTTCTCCGTAATAGCGTGTTTCCGAAGTAGCTGACGATACAGATGCAGGCAAACGGTCTTCTTTTTTGGGTGTGCCGTCCGCATTCAGGACACCGTTACGGAAAGAAAGTTTGTCGGGTTGTTCCACTTTTATGCGGTATTCACGGTATAACAAAGCATATCCGTAAATATTGGCATCTGGTTCTGTAAAACCACTTTCAGTGCGTTCTACATAATAAGTAATGACAGCCGCCTTATCATCGATACTTTTGCAAGGAATATAGTCGTTACCTTGCTTGTTGAACATAGTTAAACCAAGCCGTGCTGCTCTGGGGTTTTTATCTCCTATTTGGAAAGAACTCACCTCAGACAGACGAACCACGCTGCTTGAACTACTATCACCACCTGAAAGACTACGCAGACCTGGAATTATTTTTTCCTGCCATATCGAAACCTTTGCTCCTGCCTTAGCCGAAGGATAGCCTGAAGCTGTACTTATATCTGCCATGACTGCACGATAACGATAAGGGTTGTTAATATCCCGTTCAATGGATGTATACCCTTTGTTCCACGGCCAGCTCGAATAATACTTAAGCTGAATATGTTTTGGTGATGCTCCATTATCATCAGTAGCTATTGCTGTAAAATCTCCAGAACCTACTCGTGAGACTCTGAAATCATTTATATCGTCTGCAACGATATATTCGCCAATTTCCTGAGATTGACTATTAATAATTTTGCCTGTTTTTCCTGAACTGTCATATTCAATAGTACAGTCTATTCCTGCAATATTGATACTGCTGGGTCCTGCACCGCTGGTCAGGGGGGCAGTGGATTTGGATTTGCTCACAAAATCCTTAAGATAGCTGTCGGACGGTTCGTTTGTGTCTGTCTTTGTCTTGGCAACGGGGATAACCGCCTGTGCTTTCATCGTTTTACCCTCGTTACAACCTTTAAGGTCGTAAAGTTCGAGAGTAAGCGTATGTTCCTCGCTGTCCTGTGTGACAGGTATGTCCGCCGAAACTTCTGTCTGATAGGGCTGGAATGCCAGTTCATATGACCTGTTTTCGTCTGAATTACTTCCATTACCCGTAAGTTTCAAGCCAACGGTTGTATAGGAATATTCTGCATTCTCACGGGAAGCGGTAACGGTAAGAATACCGTCATCTGCTGTAAACTGCTCAGCCGTAAGCGTGACAACCGAGTGTTCTATCGGTTCATCATCTTCAATAATGAAGCTTACCGATGTATTCGCTTCAATGATTGCGGTATGGTCGTCATCTGCGGAAAGCAGGAAATTGAATATTTCTTCGCCCTCACTTTCCTTGTCCTCTAAAACACGGAAAGTAAGTGTTTTTGTCTGTTCATTCGGAAGAAAAGTAATATGTGTCTGGGAACTTGCTTCGACATTTTTCGGAATATCCACATCAAGTTTATCCAGAAATTCTTCTTTCAGGGAATGGAAGTCGCTTTCTGAAAGATTACGGACATTTTTACCACTTTGGAGAGCTTTCATCTCTGCAAGGGAAAGTTCGCCGTCATGATTGGTATCAATCTGCTGTGTTCTTGTACTTTCTCCCACTTCGGAGGAACTGTTGGAAAGCTGGTCATAAATTTTTTCCAGCTCCTCCTGTGCCTCAATTCGGTTTTCTTCATCTGCGGATTGTTCAAGCACTGTGCCGTTGGTATCATTAGTGACAGTGGTAAATTCTGTGCCTTCTATAACATAATCCTTGCCGTAAGCTGCCGAAATATCAACAGTACTTACAACTACATCAGAACCGACACTTGTATCACCTGTACGGCTCAATGTCAGCGAATAAACACTGTTTTCAGGTATTTTCCCTTGTTCGCTGGTAAATCCGACATATGGCAACCCTTCTGTAAATTCCACTTGCGGTAAACTGGCTGCTGTCTGTTCAGCAAGTTCTGTGGCGGTTTCTTCTGTTGCACCGGCATTTATCGGAACCATTGTCAGCAGCATAGAGAAAATCAGAAAGGTACTTAACAGTCTTTTTTTCATTTTGGGGATACACCTCTCTTAAAGTATCTGTTTTCGTTTCAAAAATGTTATATTTTTTGTTTTCACCTCCGTAACATCTCAATAATTCTTTCCGACGGTTAATATCACCCTCTTTTGTGTTTTATGTATGAATCGGTCTGTATAACCGTTTCTGTCAAGCAGTCAATTTATAAAAAACATAAAAGCACACCTCATAGAATTTCTTTCCTGCGAAAGTGTGCTTTCAATAAAAAACAATATTCAACAGAAATAAAGGGTATAATTATCATTTATTTTTGTCTGTTGAATCATAAAAACCTCTTATACATTTATTAACCCTTTTTCTGAATTTTAGGAAAGTTTTTATTAAAAATTCAAAATATGGCAGGATTATAACATACCTTATGTGTGTTTTCAACCTTATTTTATTCACAAATATAAAATTTTTATAAAATTATATACAAATTAACAGGCGGTTCAAATATGAACCGCCTCAGACTGTCGAAAACCCGAAATCCAGTTTTCCTGAATTTCGGGTTTTTTAGCTGATATCTTTTTTATACGAGAAAGATGGTGGAGGTGAGGGGAGTCGAACCCCTGTCCAGAAATCGCTTATCAAGGCTTTCTACGAGTGTAGTTGATGTTTTGTGATTCCCCTTATAACACGCCAGTCAACAGGCTTATTACTACGGTAGTCTTTAATTCATGACAAAGCTCAAGACACTGCTCTGTTCACGTTCACCACTTCTTCACGCCAACAAAAAGACCGTGGTACTTCTTAATGTGACGAGCTGCACTCAGGCAGCCATTGCAACTACGTTATCGTTGTCGTTTATTATTTAAAGTTACGGATTTTAAAGTGGTTCCGCACCACTACTCGCTTACCAAGACTTACAATCCCTGTCGAAGCCTTTACACCCCCGTATATTTTTACAGTCTGTTACTTAAACTGTTCTTTCATATGTCTTTCGATATTTCTTTTAGCATCTTTTGCGGCAATATCGGCACGCTTGTCATAGAGCTTCTTGCCCTTGCAAAGACCAACCTGAACCTTTATTCTTGACTTTTTAAAATAAACTGAAACAGGTATCAGAGAATATCCGTCCTGTTTAACAAGTCCGAACAGACGCATAATTTCCCGTTTGTGCATAAGCAGCTTTTTTACACGCATAGGGTCTTTGTTGAATATATTTCCCTGTTCATACGGACTTATGTGCATACCATTGATAAATATTTCGCCATCGACTATCGAACACCATGAATCCTTGAGATTTACCCTGCCTGCACGGAGGGATTTTACTTCTGTACCTTTAAGCTCGATACCTGCTTCCATACTTTCTATTATGAAATAGTCATGATAAGCTTTTTTGTTCTGTGCGATTGTTTTAGTATCAGACTTTGTCATAAAGTATTATCCCTCCCTGAATGTTTATTTTACATTTCGCATCTACCTTCAAGTGCCCTGAGTAATGTAACCTCATCTGCATACTCCAAATCTCCGCCTACAGGTATTCCGTATGCCAGACGGGTAACCTTTACCCCCAGTGGTTTCAGCAGCTTGCTTATATACATAGAAGTGGTTTCACCCTCTATTGTGGGATTAGTTGCCATAATAACCTCGTCAACCTGAGATTTCTGTATACGGGCAAGTAACTCTTTTATAGTAAGCTGTTCTGGGCCTATTCCGTTGAGCGGTGACATAGCTCCGTGCAAAACATGATAGACTCCGTTATACTCCTGAGTTCTTTCTATAGCCATAACATCTCTGGGGTCTTCAACCACACATATAGTAGAATGATCACGTTTGCTGTTTTCGCATACCGAACATTTTTCTTTATCGGTAAGGTTACAGCATTCCTTACAATAATGAATGCTGTCGTGTGCCGACATAATCGCCTGAGAAAATTCCAACGCTTTTTCACGAGGCATTTTCAGAACGTAATATGCAAGACGCTGTGCCGTTTTGTTTCCTATACCGGGCAGTCTTTCAAACTGCTCCGCAAGCTTTGCAAGAGGAGCTGCGTTGTATGATGACATATTATATTCAGAACAATCCGGGGATATTAAGTCCGCCGGAAATTTTTTCCATTGTACTTGCCTTATCCTCGGCAGCTTTTCTCAGAGCCTCGTTTACTGCTGCCTTTATGAGATCTCCCAGCATTTCAACGTCTTCAGGGTCAACAACCTCAGGCTTTATATTTATGCTTGTTATCTCCATTTTTCCTGTTACAACAACTTCTACTGCTCCGCCGCCTGATGAAGCGGTATATTCTTTAACCTCAAGCTCACTGCTTGCTGCGTCCATTTCCTCCTGCATTTT
Organism: uncultured Eubacteriales bacterium; assembly: GCA_900316025.1. Taxonomy (GTDB): domain Bacteria; phylum Bacillota; class Clostridia; order Oscillospirales; family Acutalibacteraceae; genus CAG-964. Next base: position 22,389 of record ONBJ01000025.1, on the reverse strand, counting down.
CTGTGCCTGTTTTGCTATCTGCTGCAAGTTAGCGGGTGTTCCGCCTCTGGGTATTCTTGCTTTCACAATTATCATCCTTTCAGTTTTTAATCTTCTTCAACAATGACTCCAGACTGCTTTGCTTTATTCAGAAGCTCCTGCATAGGGTCATTCTTCTGAGCTTTCTCAGCGGCTTTCCTGTAAGGACCGAGCTTATACGTTCTTCCTGTTACCTCTTTTACTGCTCTTCTCATTCTCTCTCTGTGAGCAGGTTGTTTCAAAAGCCTGAATGCAAGCTCATTACGGGAATCTATCAGTATATAATCTCCGCTGATATAAGCCTCTGTATTTTTAAATGAAGTTGCAATGGTCATGGAATATGATTTTAAAATATCCAGAACCTCTTGCCAGTCCTCCATAGGAACTGCATTTTTTATGATTTCGTCATAATCTGCCGATGTATTTTTTTGGGAAACTGAGGTTTCCTCTTTTGCTGTGCCGTCTGACACAACGCTGACATTGGCTTCATCTTCTGCCGTTATACTTTTGTCTGTATTTTTATCTGACGGAGCATCGTCCTGAGGTCTGAACGACAATCCTCTTTTTACAGCTCTTTCCAAAGCGGCAACTCTTGACAGAATTGCTTCTGCCGAAATATTAAGTTTAGGCGATGTAAGCTTAATCAGCATAAGCTCCATATCGCTTTTCTTCGTCAGCCCCTTTGATATCCGGTCATATCCGTTCTGCAAAACATCAATCACATATATAATATCCTCAACCGACAGCCTGTCAGCCTGAAGTAATGCTCTTTCCTTTTCATCGGAAGAAAAAGTTACAAGCGTATCCGCATTCTTCATGGTCTTTGTAAGCATAAGACATCTGAAATGCTCTATAAGTTCCTCGCACAGTCTGCCCATATCCTTGCTTTCGCTGTAGAGCTTTTCGGTAATTTCAAGGGAACGTCCTGTATTTCTGTCAATTATGCAGTCGGCAAGCTCAAAAATATGCTTACGTCCCAGCAAGCCTGCCGTACTCTGAACAAGCTTTGCGGTTATATGCGTATCCTCACTTATACATCTGTCCAGCAAAGAAAGTGCATCTCTCATAGCACCATCGGAAACGGCAGCTATTATCATCGCCGCTTCTCTGTCAAGAACCACGTTTTCTCTTTCTGCGACAAAGCAAAGTCTGTCGGCTATATCCTTTAATGCTATTCTGTGAAAATCCAGTCTTTGACATCTTGACAGAATAGTTGCAGGTATCTTGTGTACTTCGGTGGTAGCAAGTATAAAGATAACGTGTGCAGGCGGTTCTTCCAGAGTTTTAAGCAATGCGTTGAATGCCCCTGGTGAAAGCATATGAACCTCATCTATTATATAAACTCTGTACTTAGCTTTTGCGGGAGCAAAGGCGGCTTCCTCTATAATAGCACGTATATTGTCAACACCATTATTGCTGGCTGCATCTATCTCGGCAATATCCATTACAGAGCCGTTATCGATACCTTTGCATATATCACATTCACAGCAGGGATTTCCGTCCTTGGGATTCAGACAGTTTACCGCCTTAGCCATAATTTTGGCACACGTGGTTTTTCCTGTACCTCTTGAACCTGTAAAAAGATATGCATGATTAATTCGTCCCAGTTTAAGCTCATTTTTCAGGGTAACGGTAACCTGCGGCTGACCCGATACATCTTCAAACACAGCAGGCCGCCATTTGCGATATAAGACCTGATACATATATTACAGTTACCCTCCCGTCACCGTGACCATACCTGCCCTTGGTTCTGCTCATACGGCGATTGCAGCCGTCAAAAGCTTCTGCTTTTGACAACCTTCACTTATCAAGTGAAGGTTCGTTACGGACATTCTGTCCGTAACGGGCTGCAATCGCAAAAGCTCGGGCTGAAACCTTCGGCATGACCTGCCGAACTTACTCTAAATTAAAAGAGCAAGGCAGACGGCTTTCCTATGCAAATGAGAACGGCAGACTTACTGCATCGCATCAGGAAATCTGCTTAATGCTGCTCGGTTCCCCGCCTGACATGGTTCACAGCACCCAATCGTACAGGGCCTGCCGTTCACATTTACATAGGACTTTTTAACTCTGACTTGCTCAGCTAACCGCCAAAATGCGATTGTAATCAAAGTATACTATAAAATTCAATAAAAATCAAGTGTTTTTTGTCATAATTAAAATATCCGTCAAAAATTTAAATAAAAGCTTCGGCAGAAATTAACCGTCATAATCATCTTCCTTATGGAAATAGCTGTAGATATTCTGTGCAACGGCTTTATTTAAGAACGGAGTATTTTCAAGTTCTTCAATTTCTGCTTCCTTTATATTTGCTATTGTACCGAAATGCTTTATAAGCAGAACTGCACGTTTTTCCCCAACTCCGGTAATTTCGGTAAGTGAGCTTCTGAATGTGTTTGATTTGCGTTTTTGTCTGTGATAGCCTATGGCGAAGCGGTGAACCTCTTCCTGTATAGAGGAAACAAGCGTAAATACATTTCTTTTATTCGCTATGGATATTTCCTTTCCTGAATCGGTGATTGCCCTTGTCTTATGCTTGTTATCCTTTACCATACCGAAAAGAGGAATATGACCGTAGCCCATTTCGTACAATACAACGGCTACACTGCTGACCTGTCCCTTTCCTCCGTCCAGAAGAATAAGGTCGGGCAGTCTGCCGAAGCCTGTTTCCTCGTCCTTATGCTTTTCATATTCATCAATGCGTCTGCGGATAACCTCTGCCATTGAAGCGTAGTCGTCCTGTCCGACAACCGTTTTTATTTCAAATTTTCTGTATGCACTTTTAAGTGGCTTTCCGTTTTCAAAAACAACCATACCTGCTACATTGGCAGTTCCGTTCTGATTTGAAATATCATAGGACTCTATATATTTCGGCGGCTTCTGCAATCCAAGAAGCTTGCCCAGCTCATTAAGAGCCATAAGCTCCCTGCCGACAGCTCCACGCTGATGTGCCAGATGCTCAGCCGCATTTTTTTTGCACATTTCAACAAGCATAAGCTGTTCACCTCTCTTCGGCATAACAACCGATACTTTTTTTCCTCTTTTTTCACTCAGCCAGTTTTCAAGAAGTTCCTTATCCGATACTTCGCCGTCAACGGAAATCCTGCACGGAACAAAATCCCTCATATAATAGTAGCTGCTTATAAACTCACTTCTTGCCTGTGGCAAATCGTAAATATTGTTTACTATAAAATTCTCCCTGTCAAACAATGCTCCGTTTCTGAAAAGAAAAACCTCAAAGCAGGCTTTGTCGTCTTCCGTTATGACGGCTATAATATCCTGTTCCTCTATCTTTGAACAGACTACCTTCTGCTTTTCTGTCATCTTTTTCAAAGCCTTAATTCTGTCCCTTATTTTTGCCGCACGTTCAAATTCCAGATTTTCTGCGGCTTTTTCCATATCCTCGGTCATTTTCTGTATATCAGGTTTGTTGCCGCCCTTGAGAAACTCCACTGCTTCCGCTACGCTTTCACGATATTCTTCCTCGGAGATTTTTCCCACGCATGGAGCGTTGCACTGCTTTATATGATAATTCAGGCAAGGCCGTCCCTTGACCGTATCAGTCGGAAATTTTTTACCGCAGGTCGGCAGTCTGAAAAGCTTCAAAGCCTGACTTACAGCATTACTTACATAGTATCCGCTCATATAAGGGCCTATATATGTTGCACCGTCATTTTCTGTTTTATTTACGGCAGTTATAGTAGGATATGCCTCATTTGTTATTTTTATATAGTTGTAACCCTTGTCGTCTTTAAGCAGAATATTGTATCTCGGAAGATACTGCTTTATAAGACTGCATTCAAGAACAAGAGCTTCAAATTCGCTGTCCGTAACTATATAGTCAAAGGTGTCAACGTTTTCAACCATATTTATTACCTTTTGGGTATGGTTTGTATGCGAGCCGAAATACTGGCTTACTCTGTTTTTTAAAGCCTTTGCCTTACCTACATATATTACTCTTCCGCCTGAATCACGCATAATGTAAACTCCAGGGCTAAGCGGAAGCGACATAGCTTTTTTTCTCAACTCTCTGATTTTTTCTTCCATTATCATCACCGGAAAGTTTTCTGCTTAATGTGTATATTTTCGGACACTATGATTTTATCGTATATCAGAACCTGTGGCAACGCTCATACTGCGATTGCAGCCGTCAAAAGCGAACGCTTTTGACGAAATTAAAGCTTTTGCTTTAATTTCAACGGCAGACTTAAGTCTGCCGTTGGCTGCAATCGCACACTTTGCCGCAGAAATCATTTTACCTCGATACCGCTGCAACCTTTCAGGAACGTCATAAGCTTGCTCAGTATAATATCAACACCGCCTGCCGAGTCGCTTTCTATATTGAGCGGCATAATCGGGTCATGTACGCTGAGTCTGAGAAGAAACCAGCCGTTGCCGTCATTTTCGCCGAACGATACCCTGACACCCTCTCTGCTATCATCAGCCAGAATCCAGCCTTTCTGATTTGCGGCATATTCTTCAAGCTCTGCGATAATTCTGTTCCCTGTAGCTTTGAAATCCTCATCTGTTATTTTAAAGCGTATTTCCCTGCTTTCCACAGGCTCTTTAAGACTTGCGGTAAGGTCGGATATATCCTTGCCTTCCTTGCGGAGCTGTGCCATTTTTATAATGATTTTTGTGCAGAGGTACGCTCCGTCATCAAGAAAATAGTTTTCACGCATAGCCGCATGTCCGGATGTTTCTATTGCAAGAGGACAGTCCACACCCTCTTTGTTAAGACGTATGGCTTCGTTTATAACGTTCTTGTAGCCTCTTTTAAAGCGGTGATGCTTTCCGCCAAGTTCATTTTCAATAAATATTTTCAGACCTGCCGATGTTGTCGAATCCGTAACTATAGTTCCGCCTCTTATATTTTCAAGTGCTATGGCTGAGGCGATAGCAACAAGTCGGTTACGGTTTATCTCGTTGCCCTTGCTGTCTACAGCACCGCCACGGTCAACGTCAGTATCAAATATAACACCTAAGTCGGCATTGTTACGCAGAACAGCTTCTGTTATAAACTTCATTGCCGTTTTATCCTCAGGGTTGGGAATATGATTGGGAAACATTCCGTCAGGCTCTAAAAACTGACTTCCCGATGTATCCGCACCAAGCTTTTCAAGAACTTCATCAGCGTAGAAACCGCCTGCACCGTTTCCTGCGTCAACAACAATTTTAAAGCCCTCCAGAGGCTTTTCGTAGTTATCGGCATTTACCTCCCTGCATATCATATCTCTAAGATGTTTGCAGTACTGCGACATATAATCAACAGTTTCTATAACACCGCCTGCATATTTTTCCGCAAGACTTTTATTTTCTGCATTTTCAAGAATTGCCGTAATATCCTCCGATTCAAGACCTCCGTCTTTTGTAAAGAATTTAAGTCCGTTTCTGTAAAAAGGGTGATGGCTTGCGGTAATCTGTACAGAGCCGTCACACTTCATATCAATAACAGCCATAAACATCGAAGGGGTAGATGCAAGTCCGCACTCAAAAACTTTTATGCCATAGCTTTTCAGGACATTTTCAACGATTTCCATAATATGCGGCCCTGATATTCTGCTGTCACGGCCTACTGCCACAGTAAGCTCACAGGCTTTTTTCGAGGTTTTATCACAAAGCCACTTCACAAAGCCGTCCGTAATAGCACCTATACTTTCATCTGTAAGATTAACTTTCTGCCCCTCCACACCGTCAACCGCAACACCTCTTATATCTGTTCCGCTCTTAAACTGACTCCAATAACTGTTCATAACTACACTCCTAAAAAGATTTTTGACATTAATTCAATAAGTATTACAATATTAATTATATCGAATATGAAAAGTTTTTCAAGCATTACTGTAAGTTTATACGGCTTCTTTTATGCGTTGTAAAGAGATATCGGATAATGTTTTTTCTGAAAAAATAGTTTGACTTATAATTTGTTATGTGATATACTAATCAACGGAAAATAAAACGAGGTGTAACTCAGTTTGGTAGAGTGCTACGTTCGGGACGTAGATGCCGCAGGTTCAAGTCCTGTCACCTCGACCATTTATCACGGACTGTCGGTTGTTACCGGCAGTTTTTGTTATAGATGATTGATTTTCGGCAATATAGTAATAATTTTGGGAAAGTGGGTATCATAATGGAATTATTGGGAGAAATCTTTATATGGATTGAGGAAGTGCTGCCGAACTGATAGGCGTTACGGTTGCAGAAAATGTCGATGGCAAAATTAAGGCTAAAGGCTCGGTATCTGGAATTGTAATCATAATACTGAGTGTACTGCTGATTTTGGGAATTATTGTCGGTCTGGGATTTGCTTCGGTTTATCTGTTTTCGCAGGAAAACACGACTGCAGGATTTGCCGCAGCACTTGTATCATTTTTCTTCCTTGTACTGTTTATTGCAGTAACGGTAAATGTTATAAAAATAAAAAACAGAAACAAATCCTGACTTTATCTGTTATATAGTTGTGTGAATTATCAAAAAGAATAAATCATTGATAAAAAAAACAATGCTTATTTCACGAAATGAAAAAATATAAAAAAAATGCTTGCATTTTATAAAACAAGGTGATATAATAACGTTGTTGTTGAGAGATACGACAATGAAGAGTAAATAAAAAGTTGGTGTTGATTACGCTGAGGGTACACCTGTTCCCATCCCGAACACAGAAGTTAAGCTCAGTCGTGCCAAAGATACTTGACTGGTGACGGTCTGGAAAAATAGGGAGATGCCAACATTTGAGCGGCTGTCCGGTGGGCAGTCGTTTTTTTATATAATTTTGTACAAATTGTATGATTTATTAACAATACATTAATTTGTATATAATAAAATTGACAAATAACTTATAAAAATGTTATCATTGACAATATTAACAGTTGTTTATGGAGGTATGGATTATATGGATAATTCATATATAAGCATTGCTGCGAAAAAATGTATTGAAAACAGTACAATAGATACTGCTCTCTTTTCAAAATATGATGTACAGAAGGGACTTCGTGATAAAAACGGAGTAGGAGTACTTGCAGGACTTACAAATATATCAAGCGTAATAGCTTCAAAAGAGGTAAACGGAAAAAGAGTTCCGTGTGCAGGAAAGCTTTTGTTCAGAGGATATTCCATAAAGGATTTGGTTAAAAATTCCAGTAAATATGAGCATTTCGGATTTGAAGAGGCTATGTATCTGCTGCTTTTCGGAGAGCTTCCGACAAAGCAGCAGTATGATGAGTTCAAGAAGGTACTCGGAGAAAATATGGTTCTTCCCGTAAGCTTTACGAGGGACGTTATAATGAAAGCCCCCAGCAGGGATATAATGAATTCTATGACAAAGAGTGTGCTTACTCTTTCGGCATATGATGACAGAGCCGATGATATTTCCATTGAGAACGTACTCAGACAGTGCATTTATCTTATAGCGGTATTTCCTATGCTTGCGGTGTACGGTTATCAGGCATACAACCATTATGAATGTAATGACAGTCTGTTCATACACCGTCCCGACCCTGAGCTTTCAACCGCAGAAAATATACTGAGAATGCTCAGAGCCGATATGAAGTATACAGACCTTGAAGCAAGGGTTCTTGATGCAGCATTGATTTTACATATGGAACATGGCGGAGGAAATAACTCCACATTTACAACTCACGTTGTTTCTTCGGCAGGTTCGGATACTTATTCGGTAATAGCAGCCGCACTTTCATCGCTGAAAGGCCCTAAACACGGCGGAGCAAACCTCAAAGTAGTTCAGATGATGAATGACCTCAAGAAAAATGTCAGCGATATTTCAGACCGTGAGCAGGTAAGGGCTTATCTTGAAGCTATTCTTGACGGCAGGGCTTTTGACGGAAAGGGACTGATATATGGTATGGGACATGCTATATATTCGGTATCCGACCCCAGAGCTCAGGTATTCAAGAAGTTTGTAAGAGGACTTGCGGAAGAAAAGCATATGGACAAGGATTTCAAGCTTTTTTCTATGATAGAGGAAATGGCACCCGAGCTTATATCTCAGAGAAGAAAGATGTATAAGGGTGTAAGTGCGAATGTTGATTTTTACAGCGGTTTTGTTTACAGTATGCTTGATATTCCGCTGGAGCTTTACACTCCTATATTTGCGATAGCAAGAATTGTAGGCTGGAGTGCTCACAGAATAGAGGAGCTTATAAACGTTGATAAAATAATACGTCCTGCATATAAGAGCCTTGTGGAAGAGCGTGAGTATATAGACATAGAAAAAAGAGGTTAAAATAAAAAAGGATAAACATTAAGCTGTAAAAGCGGAATGTTTATCCTTTTTGTAAATAAAGAAAGCGAGTATGTTATGTCGGTATTGAGCGTCAGAAATTTAGAAATGACATTTGTTGAAAGAACTCTTTTCAGGGGAGTTTCTTTTGAGATTGAAGCAAAGGATAAAATCGGTTTTGTAGGTGCAAACGGAACAGGAAAAACAACTATATTCAAAATTCTGAGCGGTCAGCTTGAACAGACAGGCGGAGAGGCAGTATTTTCGGGTGATACGGTTTTGGGGTATCTTGAACAGCACGCCTGCAAATATCCGAACAGAAATATTTATGATGAGCTTTTGTCGGTATTTGATAAGCTTATACAGCAGGAAAAGGAGCTTGAAGAGCTTCCCGTGATGATAGAGCTTGAAGAAGATGAAAAAGAGCGTGACAGGCTGATAGAGAGAAATATAAGGCTTCAGGAAGAATTTGAAAGAAACGGAGGTCTTACATATGCAAGCAGAACACGCTCAACGCTGCTCGGACTGGGGTTCAGCGATGAAGAATTTTCTATGGAAACAGGAAAGCTAAGCGGAGGACAGCGTTCAAAGCTTTGTCTGGCGAAGCTTCTGTTGAGCGGAGCAAATTTTCTGTTGCTTGATGAACCTACAAACCATCTTGATATAGCATCTGTTGAGTGGCTGGAAAGCTTTATAAAGGATTTTAACGGAGCGGTAATAATCATTTCCCACGACAGATATTTTCTTGATTCAGTCACGAATAAGACGATAGAACTGGAGCATTGCAAAACGGTATGCTATAAGGGCGGATATACTGAATTTATCGAAAAGAAGAAGAAAATTCTTGAAGATATGAGAAAGAGGTATGAAAATGATTTAAAGGAAATAAAAAGGATAGAGGGCATAGTAGAACAGCAGAAAAGATGGGGACAGGCACATAATTTTATAACCGCACAGAGCAAGCAGAAGCAGGCTGACAGACTGAGGGAAAATCTTGTTGAACCTGACGATAAGGAGCTGGAGGGTATAAAATTCAGATTTGAGCCTAAGAGAACAAGCGGAAACGATGTTCTGAAAGCTGAAAGGCTTTCAAAGAGCTTCGGAAATAAGAAGCTTTTTGAAAATGTAAGCTTTGATATAAAGCGGAAAGAAAGAGTGTTTATTCTGGGAGCGAACGGCTGCGGAAAAACTACTCTGTTTAAGATAATACTTAACAAAATAAGCAGCGACAGCGGAAGAATTGAGTTCGGAGTAAATGTGGATACAGGATATTTTGATCAGGTTCAGGAAAATCTCAATCTTGAAAATACCGCCCTTGATGAAGTATGGGATATGTTCCCTTTTATGACGCAGACGCAGGTAAGAACGGCACTGGGTTCGTTTCTGTTCAAAGGTGATGATGTGTTCAAGAAGATGTCAGGCTTCAGCGGAGGAGAAAGAGCAAGAATAGCACTGCTCAAGCTTATGCTTGAGGGCAGCAATTTTCTTTTGCTGGACGAGCCGACAAACCATCTTGATACAAATTCCAGAGAAGCACTGGAAAATACGCTGAATGATTATGAGGGAACTCTGCTTATAATTTCGCACGACAGGTATTTTATAAACAAGCTTGCAGACAGGATTTTATATCTTGACGAAAGCGGTATAAGAGAGTACACGGGAAATTATGATTATTATGTTGAAAAGTCGAAAACTTTTGAAAAAGAGTCTGAAACAGCTTCCGTAAAGAAGAATGAGAGCGTCAATGCTGAGGAATACAGAAAAAAAAAGGAATTGCAGTCTAATATACGAAAGCTCAGAACAAAAATACAGAAATGCGAGAATGAAATGAATGCTCTTGATGAGCTTGAAGAAAAATTACAGGCTGAAATTTCCGATGAAAGCACGGCGGCGGATTTTGAAAAGCTTATGAGCCTTACCTCTGAGCTTGAAAAATGTCAGAAAAACAAGGACGAAATTTACGAATGCTGGGAAATGACCCAGATTGAACTTGAAGAAATTGAAAAAATCTGATTATCCTGAATAATATCATTAAAAATTTTATATATTTTCATTCTTTTTATTGCTAAAACTGTTGCAATTTCAGAAAAATTTGTGTAAAATAGATACTATAGAAATAATGAGTTATTGTATATATGTGTTTTTGGTTAAAATTGCTTGTTGGAAATCGTGCATTCTCATTTTATCAAAGAGTAATATTTTAAGTTTATAATAAAAAGAAATTGTGAGGTATGGTATTATGTCTAATAGATTATTTCAGGGTGTAATTCATCAGATGAAGGACGCAATAGACAGGGCAATAGGTGTTGTTGATGATACTTCTGTTGTTATAGCATGCAGCGAGCTTGGAAGGATAGGCGAGGTTATCGACAATATAACTCCTGAAACTTTGAGTTCTACAGCTCCGTTTGTTATAAACGGACAGACCTTCAAATCATTCGGAAGCGGTGCAAACGGAGAATATGCTGTTTTTGTCAGCGGTAATGACAGTATTGCTCAGAGGTATGTGCAGCTTCTTGCTGTTTCTCTGGGAAGCATAAAGCAGTATTACGATGAAAAGTATGACAGGGCTAATTTTATCAAGAATGTTATTCTTGACAATATTCTTCCCGGTGATATTTATCTCAAGGCAAGGGAGCTGAGGTTCAACTCTGAGGTTACAAGGGTTTGTATGCTCATAAAGATAACGTCAAAGACAGATATATCGGCTTATGATGTCGTTCAGAACTTCTTCCCCGACAAGACAAAGGATTTTGTAATAAATATAAATGAGAATGACATAGCACTTGTAAAGGAAATAAAGGCAGGAATAGAGTCCAAGGATTTAGAAAAGCTTGCAAGCTCTATAGTGGATACGCTTTCCAGCGAATTTTATACGCATTGTACTGTAGGTATAGGAACGGTAGTTACGGGAATAAAGGATTTGTCACGTTCATTCAAAGAAGCTCAGTCTGCACTTGAAGTAGGCAAGGTTTTCGATACCGAGCGTGCTGTAATAAGCTATGACAATCTTGGTATTGCAAGACTTATATATCAGCTTCCCACAACACTCTGTGAGATGTTCCTGAAGGAAGTTTTCAAGAAAAGCTCCATAGAGTCGTTGGATCAGGAAACATTGTTTACTATTCAGAAGTTTTTTGAAAACAGTCTTAATGTTTCTGAAACTTCCAGAAAGCTGTTTGTTCACAGAAACACTCTTGTTTACAGACTTGAAAAAATCAAGAAGCTTACAGGTCTTGATTTGAGGGAGTTTGAAGACGCTATAGTGTTCAAGGTTGCATTGATGGTTAAAAAATATCTTTCAGCCAGTCCTACAAAGTATTAATCTGAATTAAGTTTTTAAGACCGCCGTGCAGTTTTATATTATTGCACGGCGGTTTCTGTTTAAGGGTTTCACCCTTAAAAATCCTGACGAGGGCTCTGCCCTCGTCCCGCAAGCCTTTGAAAAGGCTTGACCTAAACTTTACGGCTTTTGATGTCGGAAATCACATGGAGGTAAAAATGATAGAGTTTGTAAATGTTTCAAAAACATATGAGGATAATAATACACACGCTGTAAGAAACGTTTCAATGAAGATAGATGACGGTGAATTTGTGTTTCTGACAGGAGTATCGGGCTCGGGAAAAAGTACAATACTTAAGCTGATTATGCGGGAGCAGATACCGTCGGAAGGAGATATTATAATAGACGGAGATGTCATAAACAAGCTTAAAAGACGGCGTATTCCGTATTTAAGACGTAAAATGGGTATGGTGTATCAGGATTTCAGACTTATAGAAAGAATGAGTGTATTCAATAATGTAGCTTTTGCAGTACGTGCCGTGGGAGGAAGCCTGGAGGATATAGAAAAAAGAGTGCCTGAGGTAATAAAAATGGTCGGACTTGAAAATAAAATGGAGGAAAGACCATCTCAGCTTTCAGGCGGTGAACAGCAGCGAGTAAGTCTTGCAAGAGCTTTGGTGAATAATCCTGAGATTTTAATAGCCGATGAGCCTACAGCAAATGTAGATTATGATATGTCGGTTGAGATTATAAAGATACTTAAAAGTATAAACGAAAACGGAACAACGGTTATTGTGGTAACTCACGATAAAAATTTAGTGGAGCTTTTCGGAGGGAGAGTTATAGAACTTTCACAGGGCAGTATTGTAAGCGATAACGGAGAGAGTATAGAAAGGTCGTTTCCAAAAAAGAAGAATGAGGAATATGACGGCAGCGAAGAGGAAAATCTCGATTCATCGGCATTTGACGCTCTGATATATGAAATCACACAGGAATTTAAAATTTCGGATTTGGAAATATCTGATTCGGATAAAACAGATTAAAGGAGTTTGTTATGGAAAGTTTTGTATATTTGTTTAAGGAAAGTTTAAGAGGAATATGGAAAAACAGACTTCTTTCTATAGCTTGTGTGGGAATACTCGTGTGCTGTCTTTTGCTCACGGGAGCGGCAGTGCTTTTCTGTATGAATCTGAACGCTCTTATCGACAAGGTAGAGGATAATAATAATATATCCGTGTTCCTGAATGATGGAATTTCAAAAAAAGAGATTAAAAATGTAGAGGCTGAACTAAAAAAAACGGATAATGTCAGAAATGTTGTTTTTTATTCAAAGGAGCAGGGCATTAAGGAGTTCAGCAAGGCTCTGGGGGAGCTTTACAGTGAATTTGACGGAGAGGATAATCCCTTGCCTGATGCGTATAAAATAACTCTTGAGGATTTGTCGGAATATAATGATACAGTTGCAAGGATAAAGAAAATAGACGGAGTTTATAAGGTCAGCAACAGAAGCGGTATAGCAGGAATGCTTACTGAAGTAAGCAATATGGTAGCTACAATGGGTTTATGGGTGGTATCAATACTTATTCTTATATCTGTGTTCATTGTATCAACTGCGATAAGAACCAATATATATGCAAGACGTGCGGAAATAAGTATAATGAAATCCGTTGGAGCTACAAATGCCTTTGTACGTACACCTTTTATAATAGAGGGAGTTCTTCTGGGAATGGTTTCGGGATTTATAAGCTCGGTACTGCTGAAATTTCTGTATGAGGTACTTCTTAATGCTTTTCAAATAAAGTCTGTAAGTAACGTTGAAATAATAAGCTTTTCATCTGTAGCTTTTCCGGTGTTTGTTATAAGTATGGTATTCGGTGCGGTTCTCGGTATATCAGGCTCGGTTGTTTCTATGGGAAAATATCTGAGGCTTGAGGGAAACGAGGCTCTTATGTGAAAAATAAAAAGCCTGCGGCTTCGCTCAGGCGGCGATTGCGTCCGTCAAAAGCTACGCTTTTGACAAATGAAAGGTGTAACCTTTCATTTATTCGAGGATTAATCCTCGAATATCCGCAATCGCCGCAGCGTTGACGGCAGCAGGAATTGGTCTTAAATTTTATGGCGGTGAAGTAAAATGAAAAAGAAATTTCTTATTGTTATAGCGGCGGCGTTGATATTCGTTCAGACTTTTTCCGTACCGACAGCACTCGGCACTGATTTGTCTGATGAGGAAAGCACTCAAAGTACGGAGGCGGCAACGAAGAAACCCGATAATTCAAGCAAAATTGCCGAAAAGGAAAACGAAATATCAGAACTTAATAAAAAGCTTTCAAAACTTAACAAGGAAATAGAACAGACAAGACTTGATACTGCAATATTACAGCAGGATATAAAAAATTCTGGAAAAACTCTGGAAAATTTAAGCGGAAGCATAGGCTACAATAAAGAAAGACTTAAAAAAAGGCTCAGAGCTATTTATATGTCAGGTTCGACAAGCAATCTGGAGATTATTCTCGGAGCAAAAAGTTTCAGTGAATTTATTGATAAAATGGAATATGCTGCCCTTATATCAGAACACGACAGCAATATAATATCTTCGCTTTCGGGTGATGTCAAATCAAATAAAAAAACAATGAAAGAACTTGATAACTATAAAAAGGAACTCGAAAATAAAAACAAGGAGCTTGAAAAAAAGCGTAAGGAGCTTCTTGCTACAATAGAAGAAAATAAGGCAGCTCTGGATATTCTGTACAGCGAAAGTGCAGAAGCAAATAAATCTTCCGATAAGAATAATATTGAAAAGAAAATTTCAGATTATTATAAAAAACAGACAGCAACAGAGCCGTCTACAGAAAAGAAAAAAAGCTCGTCCGAAAAGGATAAAAGCAAATCATCATCGTCTTCATCATCGTCATCATCTTCAAAAACAGCAGCCACACGTCCTTCGGTGATAACATCAAACGGTGGCAGCAGTAATACTGATTATGATTATGATAACGACAATGATAACGATACTCCCGATATAGTAATGCCTGATGCAGAGGTTTCGTCAAGCGGATTTATATGGCCTGTAACGGGCTTCTATAACCTTACCTCAATGTGGAACGAGGACAGAGGCTCATACAACCACGGAGCAATAGATATAGCAAGCTATGGCATAGACGGTCAGAACGTACTTGCGGCTCATTCGGGAACTGTTATGTACTGCGAAAATGAATGTATACACAATGTCGGAAAATCATCAAGCTGCGGCTGCGGTGGCGGATACGGAAATTATGTTATGCTAGACCACGGCGACGGACATATGACTGTATACGCACATATGAGTTCAATAACAGTATATAACGGACAAAGTATAGAAGCAGGTCAGCTTCTGGGCTTTGTAGGCTCTACAGGCGATTCGACAGGGGCACATCTTCATTTTGAAACAAGATATAACGCTCGTTCAAGTACAGCAACCTGTACAGTATCAGCGAGCTAACCCCGTGTGTCCCACGGTTTTATTTTTTATGCCAACATTATTCGCATACCTTCATTTCGTATGTTTACGGCGGCATTTATATCACGGTCGTGATATGTCTGACAGCAAGGACAAGTCCATTCTCTGACAGACAAATCTTTTGTACCACTGTTCTGATATCCACAGACACTGCAAAACTGTGAACTGGCAAAGAACTTGTCTACTTTTACAAGCCGTTTCCCTGTTTCTTCAAGTTTGTATTGCAAAAATGCCGTGAACATTCCCCAACCATTGTCTGAAACAGATTTACCGAAATTCAGCGACTGTGCAATTGCCTGCATATTCAGATTTTCAATGCACACACAATCATAGGCATTGGCTATCTGTCTTGACTGTTTATGTAAAAAATCCTTTCTTTGGTTGGCAACCTTTTCGTGCAGTTTAGCAACTTTGATACGCTGTTTTTCTCTGTTTTTTGAACCCTTTTCCATTTTTGACATTTCTGTGGTTCTGTTTTCTGTACTTGGTTTTCGTACTCAAACAGGATACTCACATAATATTTTCCACTTGCTGTCTGACTAACAGTAACAGATTTCAGTTTGTAATCATCAGGTATGTTTCTATGCTGTTTCATTTTGACAAAACCTAATTTCGGAAGTCTTATCATACCATCACGAACAATGATATTTCCATTGACACAATTCGTTGTATAACTTCTTTTACTGTCTTTTTTTGATTTGAACTTAGGAAAGCCAACTCTCTTATCTCTGAAAAAGTTATTATACGCATCCTGCAAATTTATCTGTGCATTAGCAAGGGCAAGACTATCTACTTCTTTCAGCCACTCAAATTCAGTCTTATACTGTGCAGGAGTATTATTCAGCTTTTTCTGCGTTTGATGATAGTATTCTATTTTGTCACCTAACATTTTATTGTATATAAGAATTTGTAGGCTTTGTTCATCTTGTTCTCACCTCTTTATCTCAAACATAGCATAAACAAAGCCGTAAGTCAAGGAAAAAGTCAGCCTTACGGCTGACGTGCAATTCATCCCCCCGCCTTAGAGGCGGGGGACTTCTTGCCCGTTAGGTTAAAAAACTATTTTATAAACTAATTTTTTCAGAATTATTTATTTTTCTTTTTAAATCTGCTGAAAATGAAAAATCCGCCTTTTTTACGGGAGGTATCATCATTTGACGAGTTTTCCTCTGCGGTATTGTCCGCTGCTTCGGTAATTTCCTCTGTTTCCGTAATCTCATCTTCTTCGCCGTATTCCTGTTCATCGGACTGCTCAACCGTTTTCTGAGAGGAATCAGACTTCACTATATTTTCTTTTTTCACTGCATCGGCTCTGTTAATCTGGTTTGCAACGATATTGAGAATATCCTCTGTTGATGAAGGCTGAGGCATCTGAGGAAGATTTATTGTAGTCTTTTTTTCCTCATTTTGTTCTGCTTCCTGAGGTCTGAACATAGTGAGCGGCTTCTGGCTTAAATCCCTGAGCTGGTTCATAGCCTCGTCCGTAAACAGGAAGCCCAGTGTAGGAGGGTTCAGTATAATGACGTTGCACTGCTCGTTTTTCATAGAGTAAAATTCCTCTGCGGTAACTGCAAGCGGTATTGACGAACCCTCAGGGAATATCTTTGTAAATTCCGTCATATCCGTAAATACAGGCAGTGCGTAAGTATTGTCCTGAGTATTGACAAGTGTTCTTATCATAAGCTTATCCTCAGGTGCATTTTCAACCGCATAATCCTCGCCGCCGCTGAAAACAAAGTTTTCCTCATCGTATATGGCTTTTGCATTGTTTGAAAACAGTATGTTTTTTTCGTGTCCCTCAGATGACATTCCTATTGCAACAAGGAATATGCTTTTGAAAATACTGTGGCTCAGCTCACTTGTAAGTGTCATCTGATTAGCCTTGATATTGGGATTGTCAACATTTGCACACTCAATACATCTTATAATGAGGTTATATATGTTGGAATTGTATGTATTCCACTTGTTTTCCGTAGGCTGTCCGAGAACCTCGTCCCTGTCGAGCAGGAAAGCTTCGCCGTCCTCACGGCAGAACAGAATTTTGTATACTCCGTATCTTTTGCAGTTTTCTATGATGTCTTTTGCTTCTTCGGAGCTTACCTTACGGTACTTGTTGTTGAATATCTTTGTAGAGTCGGTTATTAACTTTGCCTGCTTCTCGCCCTGTGCAAGAAACATTTTTCCCTCAAAGTCTATTGCAGGGAACATAGGGTTCATATTGCCTGAATATATGAAGTATATGTCATCGTCCTCTCTGCCGTAGATGAAATCCATAAACTTCTTTACGCTGGCACTGCGTTCCTTCTGAAACATATCCTTCATTTCTTCCACAAGGTTTGTTTTGGTTTCGGTAGGCTGTCCGGGATTTATCTCCAAATCATTCTGAGGTGCATCGGGTGAAAGCTGATAATATATTTTAAGCACTCTGTCGGCAGGAGCATTCTTGCTTATGCTGGCAACAAGAGCATTGAAAGCCTCTTCGTCTGTATCCCAGAGATCAAACTCTTTCTTCGTGAGCAGATATTCGCCTATTACTCCGCTTCCGCTTTCTATTATTTCGGGGTTCTTTATCGTTTTGCCGAAACGCAGACCTCCGTCAAAATCCATAACCCTGAGCATATAAAATCTCTCGGGCTTCGACCTGAACAGCAGATATTTGGATTCCTCATCAAAATATACTCTTTCAAAATCTATTTTCATATTTCTTTTCTCCTTCTAAATAATATGTATATTTATTATAACAGTACACTCATAAAATAGCAAATATATTTTTAACAAATATATAAATCCGTGCATAAAATAATATGAGGCTTCAAAAGTTTCGACAGCATACAGTCTGTTAATATCGAAAATCCCAAAATCAAGGGATTCGGAATCTTTCAGGAGTGATTCAATATGCTTGAAGATGTTGTCGCAGGGATAGGTGTTCCGTTTTTAGGCACGGTTTCGGGAGCTGCCTGCGTGTTTTTTCTGAAAAAAAATCTCAGTTCTGTTATAAATACAATTCTTACGGGCTTTGCCGCAGGAGTTATGACCGCCGCATCAATATGGAGTCTGATAATTCCTGCTCTGGAGCAGAAGCCTGTAAGCAGTTTTAACTGTGTTCCCGTTTTGATTGGCTTCTGGACAGGTATATTCTTTTTACTGGCTGCGGATATTTTTATTACTCATATAAGCAGCGGCAAAAAAACTTATTTCTGCCGCAGAACAGGTAAGAAAAAGGAAAACACAATGCTTATTCTTGCAGTAACCGTTCACAACATTCCTGAAGGTATGGCTGTAGGTATAGTTTACGCAGGACTTCTGAGCGGAAATGAAAATATAACTGCCGCAGGTGCTTTTGTGCTTGCTCTTGGAATAGCCGTACAGAATTTTCCCGAAGGTGCTATAATATCAATGCCGCTCCACGCAGACGGTGAAAGTAAGCTGAAAGCATTTCTTTTCGGTGTTTTTTCGGCTGCTGTGGAAACTGCCGGTGCTTTGGCGGCAATATGTGCGGCTGAGATATTTATAAATGTAATGCCTTATATGCTCAGCTTTGCCGCAGGTGCTATGTTTTATGTGGTGGTCGGCGAGCTTGTTCCGGAGGCTTCGTCAGAGAAATCGGGCAGGACGGGTATAATATCATTTTCATCGGGATTTTCGGTTATGATGGCTCTTGACGTACTTCTGGGATAGATAATATGAATAAAATCATCGGCTAAGGCATAAGTATATATAACAAAAACAACCTAAAATCACCGTTCAGGGAGGAACTGCATATATATGCTCACAGCTTTGACTGTAAAGGATTATTCCGCAGGAAGAAAAAAACGGCATTTTTTTAAAAAAGACAAAACTGAGCTTGAAGTTATAAAATACGGCGGCATACAGCTTGTACACATCATATACCGAAAATACGGAAAGGAAATAAACTGGAAAAAAATCCGTGAGCTTGCAGGCAGTGAAAGCAAAAATATACTTTGTGACTCAGATATAAGCTTTCCGCCCGAAAGCGGACTTAAAAGGTACACTACAAATCTTCTAAAGGAAAGAATTGCCGAAAATACTGCACTTGAGGTTATGAAAAGATGTAAGGCTCACGTTGAGGAGCTTTCAGCAGGTCTTTATGACGAAAGCGGAAAAAAATCCGAAATTGTAAGCAGTATTATAAAATATACGGGCAGGCTTACTGTAGTGACATCGGCATCTGAGGAATATTACCGTGTTTACAAGCAGACGCTTAGCAATACGGGTGCAGTGCTTAATATAAGAAGTGATATATCAGCGTTCAAAGGCTGCGGACTGATTATTGCTCCTCAGAAGCTTGACAAATTGCTTCCTGTTGATGACGACACCCTTATTTTCACATCGGAAGAACCATCTGTGTGCCAGAGGGGAATAGTGTACAGCAAATATATTATAGCGTTGAGCAACAGCTATAAGGAGATAAAGCCGCACTCTCTGAGTGATGAATATTTCGCACAGGCTCTTTATGACAAAGGAAGGCAGTACAGACTTGGCTCAATGCTGCCCGTACTCTGCATTTCAAACGGAATAAACTCTACTGTAAATGAACTCAGTCAGCTTCTCAGCCGAAAGATTGTGAATCAAATGCCCTGCTCTTAAATAAAGAACAGGGCATTTGTCATTTAAGAGCTTCGCCCTTAAAAATCCTGACCAAAGGCTCTGCCTTTGGAAACCGCAAGCCTTTAAAAAGGCTTGACCGAAAATTTCATGTTTTTTCTGCGAAGCTTATGGTGAAGTACTCACCGCCTATAGAGGCGGGAGCTTCCTTTAATCCGCCCAACCTTGCAAAGCATATTTATATTGTCAAGGAAAAAGTCAGCCTTGCGGCTGACGGGCAATTCATCCCTCCACCTAAGAGGTGGGGGACTTCTTGCCCATTTAGGTTAAAACAGAGACTCCATACTTTCAAGCTGAAAAGCACTTGCAGAACTCATAACTCCGTTTATGAAAATAATATCGGTAATTCCGTTTTCACTGCAATATGACGGAACATTTCCTGTATAATGTCTGAAGTCTATAGCGTGAACCTCGTCATAGTTATTTGCAAGCCAAGGTACAAATGCGTTTCCGTAGGATTCCTTTATAACAAGAACCTTTCTTCCGTTTTTAGGCTGCTCGTTTACTATCTTTGTAACAGGGTTATCTCCCCATATGAACACTCCGTAGGAATTTCCGCCCGAACCTGCATCATCGTAGTACATACTGTCAAGTCTTGTAAACTCGGTACTGTCCTCCATCATTACGTCCATAGTGTAGGTAATAGGCATTTCATAGTATTTTACGGTATCAGCATGGTTTTTCAGTTCCTCAACTTCGGTTGCGTTGTAAAGAGAACCTACAAATCCGCCTATCTCTTTGGACTGGAGTGTGTTTATATCTACAGGCGTTTCGCCTGCCGCATTACAGAACTCCTGATACGCATAGTAAGAACCTAAGCTTGTCCAGTGATGATCCGTATTGAAGAATGTATATTCGGCTCTGTGCTGTTTAAGGCTGCCGAAAATGTTTACTGCCTTTATTCCGTCTGCCGTATAGTTTGTATAGACATTGTTAAGGTAATCACTCTGACTTAAACTGTCAACAGTTTTTTCAAGTCTTTCGGGAAGTCCGAATGCAATATGTATCGGAACTACTATATTATAAACATTTATGGAATTGTCAATCTTCTGTCGGCAATTTGAAACCGTAGCAGCATATGTTCTTGCAAGGTCGCTGTCGCCGTAGAAAAGCTCAAATGCCTGACCGTTCCATATGTACACTCCTGAATCCGTGGTGTAGCCGTCCTGACCGTTGTCAGGAACATCTGCTCCCATTTCCATAAGCGTAGCCTCCTGAACAGGCTGCTCCTGAGTTGCCGCTGTTTGTTCGTCCGATGTGGTCTGCTCCACAACCTCTGTGGATTCAACATTACCGTTTTTCTTGTTTCTGGAAGAACAGCTCGATACACAGGAAGATATTCCGAAAACAATAAATAACAGAACAGCTACTCCTGTTGCCAAAAGTATTATTCTGTTTCTTTTCTGTTTCTTTATACGTTCCTCACGCTTTTTCATGCGTCTTTGCTCCTGACGTCTTCTGATTATTTCATCATCATTATTATAGTTTGTATCACTCAAAATATGTCCCTCCGTCACTTGTTTTATGTTAGCTGTTAATTATATACAGGTTGATTATAACTTAATTCAAGGTGTTTTTCAATAGAATTGCAAATTAATTAAAATTTGTTTGTCAAAAAATCAAAGTCTGTGCGTTTACGGGCGATTGCAGACCACGGCAGCATAGCTGCCGTGAAAATTAAAGCGTTCACGCTTTAATTTGAAAAAAAGCAATATATTGCTTTTTTTCGTCTGCAATCGCCGCCTGAGTGTAGCCGCAGAATGCTTGACAGAAAACTATTATAAGGATATAATGCACAAAATTATATATTAATATTGACAAAATATATTGGTTTGTATTACAATTTTTGCTGTAGAAACAAAAAATTCTGAAAGTCAAATCAAAGGAGAGAGAGTTATGATAAAAGAAGAACTTGTTACTATGTCGCTGCCCTACCCCATAGGCGGAAGCAAAAAGGTACGTGTATACATTCCCGAACACGAAGAGGGCGAAAAATTCCCTGTTATATATATGACAGACGGACAAAATCTGTTTGAAGATGATACTGTGCAATTCGGCTGCTGGTACACCCGTGAAGCTGTAAGAAGCGAACGTCAGAAAAGCGGAAAAGCGGCTGTCATAGTGGGCATTCACAACGATGAAAGCGACTTGCAGCGTACCTGTGAGCTTACGCCCGCAGGTATCGGCGAGGGTCCTGTTTTTGATGATGCTCCCGAGGAGGTTAAAAAAATGCTCAAGCCCGCAGGTGAAATTTTTGACGATTTTGTTGTCAATACGCTGAAGCCTGTAATTGAAGCAGAAACAATACTGCATTCTGCGGAAGCTCGTGCGGAGGACTTGAGGCATTTTTCATAGCTGTAAACAACCCTGAAATATTCTGTGCTTCGGGAGTGTTCTCGCCTGTGTTTTTCTTATACTCAAAAGAAGATATGAAAAAATGGATTGTTTCAAAACTCAGCGGAAGTATGCCCTACCTCTACATATATACGGGTGCTGCCGATGAACTCGAAAAGCAAATCTGTGAGAGCGTTGAACAGACATACGGCATTTTGACGGAAAATTATCCTTCAGATATGCTCAAAAAGGTAGTCATTCCCGAATATAAGCACCACGAAACCGCCTGGACACCAATTTTCAGCGATTTTCTTGAAATGTTCCTTTCGCTCGGCAAAGAATAACATAAGCAGACTTCTGCAAGATTAACAAAATAAGAATATAAATTTAAAATAC
>ONBJ01000067.1 GCA_900316025.1 uncultured Eubacteriales bacterium | reverse complement strand
TTTAGCGGTGATAACTCCGCCTGAGGTTACTGTTGCGACTGTTTCATCACTGCTTGACCACGCACAATAGGTTGCGGAGTTTGTCGGAGTAAGAGTTGCTGTGAGGGTTTCTTTCATTCCTACCGCAAGTGTAACGGAAGTCTTGTCAAGAGCTACGCTTGTAGGAGCTTTCTTTACCGTGACAACACAAGTTGCGGTATGACCGTTGGTTGTCTTGACTGTTATAGTTGCCGTACCAACCTTTTTACCTGTAACTCTGCCCTTGTCGTTGACTACTGCAACAGTCTTGTCGCTGGAAGTCCACTGCTGATAGGTTGCGGAGTTAGAGGGGGTAAGGGTAGACTGTAAATTATACATCTGACCAACACCCAAAGTCATTTCTGACTTGTTGAGGGTGATATTGTCGGGAGCTTGTTTTACAACAACAGGACAGCTATATGTTTTACCGTTTTCGGTAGTAACGGTAATAGTCGCTTTACCGACTGCACGACCTGTTACCTTACCCAAAGATGTTACGGTAGCAATATCTTTTTTGCTCGACTTCCATCTGAAAGTAGTTTCAGCACCCTCAGGAGTAACAATAGGTCTTAAAGTGTACGCCTGACCTACACCGAGTACAAGAGTATGCTTGTTAAGGTCTACGCTTTCAACCTCAGGTTCGGGTTCTTCGTCAAGGAGAACAAACTGTCTGTTATTTGAAACAGCATAGCTGTAAACAGTGGAATCACTGTAGCAGTAAATAACCGCATTTTCGGGAATACCCCAGTCGTTTGTTGTCGTTGAGGACAGCACACAGCTTTCATTAAGGAATGTTATTTTGCTGAGCGATGTGCAGTATCTTACAAAGTTTTTGCCAACAGTTTCTGTTGTTTCGGGCAAAGTCAGTTCTGTAAGATTTGTATTGTCTTCAAAAGCATTGTTGCCTATAGTCTGCACATTACCGAGGTCATAGGAGGTTGTGCCTGTATTATAGAAAGCATAATCACCGATTGTTTTTACTCCGCTGAGAGTAACAGTGTTCAGACCTTTGCAGTTGATAAATGCTTTTTCCTCAATATCTGCATTTGTACCGTTTACAGTCAGAGAAGTAATACTATGATTATTTGCAAAAGCATATTCGCCAATTCTTTTTACAGTATCGGGAATAACGATTTCCTGAAGGTAAGAATCCATAATAAGTTCGTTTCCGATGTTGGTTACACCTTCATGGAAAACGACCTTTTTAATTGAATAGAGCCACGCTTCATTGACAAGACTCCAAGGGGGTTCCTGACCGTTTCCGTAATCGCCTGTGGCAGTGCCGTTTTCGGACGGGAAAATATCAAGTACGCCTGTTGACTTATTGAAAGTGTACTGACAGCCTCCGAGCAAATAACCTGAATCTTCTGTCAGCTTAGGTATAATGTCTGTACGAGTCTGACCGCAGCGGCTGCATTTATAAACTGCTCTGCCTTCTGTGAGAACTGTAGGCTGTACGGAATTTTGGGTATCGTATACAAAGTCGTGACCCAAAGCATCATTAGCGTATGTTGTTACGGTTTTATCGCAGTATTGACATTTTTTTACGGTTTTTGTTCCCATAGTACAGGTAGCAGGAGTTACGGAAACAATTTCTGTATAATTATGGTTCTGAATATCGTTGTCGGTAACAGTTTTTGTTTCGGAGCAGCGGCTGCACTTATAGGTTTTCTGTGTACCGTGTGAGCAGGTAGCAGGAACTGTTGAAACAAGTACGCTGAAATCGTGACCGAGAGCGTCATTGGCAACAACCTCTTTTGTTTCATTACAGTGTGTACACTGATAAATTTTCTTTGTACCTGTGGTACAGGTTGCAGGAGTTGTTGAAATCAGTTTGCTGAAATCGTGTGTCAATGCTGGAAGAACGGTTGTTTTTTTCTTTCCGCATTTGGAACAGGTTTCTACTTTTTCGCCGTCCTCGGTGCAGGTTGCGGGAGTCTCGGACGTTTTTGTCATAGTACAGCTTTCCGTATTGAGCATTACACGGAAAACGGTATGATACTGATAAACGTCAACGTATTTTGTATAGAAATCCTCTCCGTTTTCGTCAAGAATTTCAGCATTATTTTCATATCCCTCACGGATTATCTTAAAGCTGAAAGATGTTGCAGAAGGGGACAGAGTTGTTACCTTACGGAATGACCTGTTGTTCAGTGAAGTAGTCATTTCCAGTGAAACGGGGTGAATATAGGTTTTTGAGCCTATGTTGACAGCTTCCTCATATGTTGCATTTGCCATACCAAAATGAGAAAATTTAGCAGGGTCGGAACTGTTATTGTAGATTTCAAAAGGAACTACCATTACCCTTACATCTATGTATGCAAGGGAGCTGCTTGACTGAGAGGTTTCACTGCCGGTCGCAGTGCAGTAGGTAATACCATGTCTTGCTGCTCGTGACAGGATTGTATATCCGTATCCGTCGCTTACTTTTACCTTGCTTATACTGCTTAAATCAAATCCATTTCTAGGGTAAATTTTGAATTTTACATTATAGCAATGTTTCCAGACATTTGTTCCTCCTTCATCAAGGTATGAAGATATCTGATAAGAATTGACATCTGATATGCTTATAAGGCTGTCCTGTGACAAATCAGCATAAACCGAAGCGGAAAAAGGAACGTTGTTTTTAGCATTTTCATAACTCGGAAGGAATAACTGCACCAAAGCTGTTTCGGTATCTGCTGCCGAAACAGTTATTCCTGACATTACAGAAAAAGCGGACAGTATCATCATAAGCGATAATAAGATACTTAACGTGCGTTTTGTCTTACTGATTTTCATATAAATTCCTCCTTTTTGTAAGACACGGTGTGTATAAACGTGTGAATTTCAAATTATATGTTTATCCCCTCCTTAATGTCTATGAAATTACTTTGTACATTTTCAATACCGAAGCATAATTTCAACTTATGAAATTTATGATAACATAAAGTATATGCTTTTTCAATAGTATACATAATAATAAAAAAATTAAAATAAATATTGTGATTTTTACCCATTTAAGGGTTTCACCCTTAAAAATCCTGCCCAAAGGCTCCGCCTTTGGAAACCGCAAGGGCTCTGCCCTTGACCCGCAAGCCTTTGAAAAGGCTTGACCTAAACTTTATGGTTTTGGTACAGTACAGAAAGTAAAAAGCTATAGGATAGCTTTTTATCCTATAGCTTTTTGTAATTCTTACGATTACATTTTTACTTTACAGTTACGGTACAGGTAGCGGTCTTGCCGTTATGAGTTGTAACGGTAATTACTGCTGTACCTGCTTTTTTGGCAACTACTTTTCCGCTTGATGTCACGGTAGCAACAGCGGTTTTACTGCTTGTATAGGTGTAAGTAGTGTAAGCGTTTAAAGGTGTGAGTGTTTTCTTCAAAGTATAGGTTTCGCCGACCTTAAGACTTAATTCTGTCTTGTCGAGTGTTAAGTCTGTAGGAGCTTTCTTTACTGTTACGGTACAGGTTGCAGTCTTATCGTTTGTGGTTTTAACTGTGATTGTCGCCGTACCTGCCTTTTTAGCTGTAACTACGCCGCCGACGTTACGGTTGCGACAGTTTCATCACTGCTTGACCATGCACAATAGGTTGCGGAGTCTGTAGGGGTAAGTGTGGCGGTGAGGGTTTCTTTCATTCCGACAGCAAGTGTAACGGCGGTCTTGTCAAGAGCTACGCTTGTAGGAGCTTTCTTAACTGTTACAACACAAGTTGCAGTATAATTGTTTGTTGTCTTTACCGTGATAGTAACAGTACCTACCTTTTTACCTGTAACTCTTCCCTTGTCGTTTACTACAGCGATAGTTTTGTCGCTGGAAGTCCACTGCTGATAGGTTGCAGCGTCTGAGGGTGTCATTGTTGTCTGTAAAGTATACATCTGACCTACACCGAGTGTCATTTCAGTTTTGTTGAGTGTAATAGATGTAGGAGCAGGCTTTACAACTACAGTACAGGTATCTGTCATTCCGTTTTCAGTTTTTACAGTGATTGTAGTTTTTCCTACTGCACGGCCTGTTACCTTGCCAAGAGATGTTACGGTAGCAGTAGTTTTATTGCCTGTTTTCCATGTATAGGTTGTTTCTACGCCTTCGGGAGCTACAGTAGGTCTTAATGTGTAAGCCTGACCTACTCCGAGAGTAAGTGTATGCTTGTTAAGAGTAACGCTCTGAACTGTATCGAGCAGTTCAAAAGCTCTGTTATATTTCTGTGCATACTGATGTGCTGTCGAATTGCTGTAACAATATATAACAGCGTCTTCGGGAATATACCAGTTATCATCGTCCTCATTGTATTCGTTATAGAGTTTACAGTCTTTGCTGAGGAATGTTACTTTTGTCAGTGCGTCACAGCCTGAAATGAAATCCTCTTCAAATGTTTTCAGAGTGTCAGGGAATACAATTTCCTGTACAGCTTCATTTAAGGCAAATGCAGATCCGCCGATATATTCGATATTGCCGAGATTTAGCTGTTCGGAATCGACCTCATAGAATGAGTCATATCCTACAGATTTTACTCCGTTAAGAGTAATGAAATCCAATGTTTTTCCTTCGCAGCTATCAAACGCATAATTTTCAATTACGCAATCCGTACCGTTTACGGTAATATTTTCCAGATTATTGCAGTAAGCAAATGTATTGTAACCAATTCTTGTCATTGTGAAAGGAGTGGTAACACTTGTAATAGCGGTACTGCTGAAAACATTGTCGCCGATTTCCGTCATACCGTTATCGATAACCAGTTTGGTAATCATCATCTTATAGGTAGTGTTGTTCCAAGGAAGTGAGCTGTCATTATACTGATAGTTGCCTGTGGAAGTTTTGCCGAATACAGGGGAAAGTGTGAGTGTGCCTGTGTTAGCGTCAAACTGATAAGCACAGCCTCCCTTTAAGAAGCCTGAATCCTCCGTCTTTTTGGGAATATCGCTTGCTACATAATGACTGTCGCAACGGGTACAATGATAGACTTCGTGACCTTCTTCGTATACGGTAGCAGGAGTAGAACGTTCGCTGTCGTACACATAGTTATGACCTAAAGCGTCATTTGCTTTTACAGTTTTTGTCAGGGAACAACGACTGCATTTATAAACAGATACTGTGCCTGTTGTACAGGTTGCAGGAGTCTGAGATTGAAGTACAGAATAATCATGACCTAAAGCGTCATTTGCCGTTACGGTTTTTGTAGCCGAACAGCGTGTACACTTATAAACTTTCTTTGTGCCTGTTGTACAGGTTGCAGGGGTTGTTGAAACCAATGTAGAATAGTTATGACCCAATGCGGCGATTGTTTCGGTTTTGAGTGTTTTTCCGCATACGGTACATTTTGTGGTTTTTGTTCCTGTTGCCGTACAGGTAGCAGCTTTGGTAACGGTTGGTGTTCCTGCCGTGCAGTCTTCTGTCATAGCGGCAACAATAAAGCGTCTTCTGATAGCGTCACTGCGGATAGTTTTTGTACCATCTGTCTGAGCTCCTCCAACACCGTAATAACCGAATTTGCCGTCACAGCTTTTTGACCTCGGTACAGAATAATAGAAACCGCTTGCAGTAGGTTCTACTGTATCGGGATAATAGCCGTTAAAGGTTCTTGTCATATCATCACGGAATGTGGTAGCCATTTCATAACCATATATGTGCCTGTTCGATGAACTGAAAGAACACCAGTATTTTGCTTTCTCCAAACCGAAGAAATAATCTACAGTGTATTCACTGTTTTTGTAGGTACAAACCTGGAACGGAATAAAAATAATGTTGGCAATAACATAACTCTGACCGCTGTTCTGATAAAAACCTGTGTCACTGCTTCCCTTATAAAGTGATGCGTAATATGAACACTTTCCGTCTTTTACATAAATATAATTCAGGTTGCTTATGTCATATCCTGCCTTGGCATAAACCCTGAAAGTAACTTTGTAGCAGTGATTCCATGAGTAACCGTGATTTATCGCATCTTGCTCACAGGTTTCCAGCTGCTCGGTATTGATTGAGGAAAGATATACAATATCTTTAGACCTGTCCTCAACACTGGCTGTCACAGAAAATGTTTTGCTGCCGTCCAATGCGTCTTCCATTGTGGTAATAGTAGGCTTAATGACAACATATGCGGAAGTGGGAGTGTCATCTGCCGAAGCCGATACTGCCGAAAGCATTGAGAACATCGACATCAACATCATAATGGTGAGAAGTAAACTTAAAATACGTTTTGTTTTTCTAAGCTTCATAAAAATTTCCTCCTTTTTTGATAAAATAAAAGCTACCTGAACAAACAGTTATAAAATATACACCTCCCCGAAAGTATCTGCACATAAGATACTCAGATTAAATATACATATTGTAATTTCCGCTACAAAATATATACAAAAAACAATATATTATATTTATTATAGCAACGCTTCAGTTAAACGTCAACATTTTTTGGAATAATTGTCACTTATTCCTACAAAGCATAAACATTTTTATGAATAATTTCAGTGATACCTCTGCACAAAAAAATTCTTTTCAGAAATATTATGATAGAATTATCTTATTATTTACGCAAGGTTTTGACGGTATGATAAAAAATGGCTCAAATTCAGGAATTAAAAAGATGTTTTCTTATGCAATACTTTTTATGTTTTCGGCTTTTCTTATACAAGGCACGGAACTTTCAGAGATAAAAGTCTCTGCTTTACAAAGCTATGATACGGTAACGCTCAGCGGAAATACTTCGCTTGAAAGTGACGGAACAGATGTATATGCTGTAGGATTTTCTGGAAATACCGTATCGTTTTGTTGTCTGAAAAATGACGTTTGCAGCAGCTATACGTTCAATACATCGGGAAAGGTAAAGTATGTGACGGCAAGCGGCGGCTGTGTGTATGCCGTTTCTCTGCAAAACGGAAATACTTTCATAGACAGATATATTTACGGCAGAGATACTCTGTATAACTATGATATGGGAAAGATAAATATAACCTCGTCATACAAATGCCGCATATGCAACGATAAGATTTATTTTTCATCAGATGATGAAGGCTCACACTTTGAATGTATGAATATTTATGGTGAAAAGCTTTTTTCCTTCAATGCCGATATGGGAGAAGCTACGGATTATATATCAGATTTTTCGGGAAATAACCTTTATCTGTTCTATCAGAATAATGTATATCGTGCAGACACAGGTTCAAATCAGATACCCTCCCATATACTGACAACAGTCAACCTGCGACCGAATATATTTGTCTGTGACGGCATAATTTTTGACTACGGCGGAGAAATTGTGGATATATCAGAGCGTTTGTCGGTTTCAACAGGTATAGTAAGCAATAAAATAAACGGAGGCTTCTCAAACGGTTACTACTGCAAGTACGATAATGGCATTATATACGGCTATGACAAGTCAGGAAACAAGTATCAGCTTTATAAAACGGAGTTCGGCGGCAATGCACAGATGTTATCTCAGAACGGAAATCTGTACATACTTTCGGAACAGGGAAAGCTTGATGTAATAAATACAAATGAGCTTTCCTATCCGAAAACGAAAACGGAAAATAACAGCAGCAGTTCTTCATCTGTACACAGAAAGCCGACAAATATAAGTAACGGTTCTTCTTTAAGCAACACAGATAACGGAACACAGAAAATCAATAACACAGGCTCATATGAAAACAATAACCCTCAGTTTTCGATAAACAGCTATAATGTTGACGAAAACAGGAAAATCATATGGGATATATCTCTCGGAACAACCATAGCGGCGTTCAGAAAAAATATTACATTCAATACATACAGTCTGACATTTTTCAACAGCTGGAACACAGAACAGACAAGCGGAAAACTCGGCACAGGCTTTAAAATGTCGGTAAGACAGCAGAACAGGGAATATAAAAAATACACACTTTCCGTAAAAGGCGACCTTACAGGCGAAGGAAATTCAAACAGTAATGATGTTAAGCTTCTCAGCCGATACCTTATGAATAATGCTCAGCTCAGCGATGCTCAGTATGCGGCAGGAGATGTAAACGGTGACGGAGCAGTAAACAGTCTTGATATTCTGAAAATTGCAAAAAATAATCTGTAACGTGTTTTCATAAAATGCGTACTATATATTAAAAGCTTTCGGAGGTGAGATTTTACGCTATGTATCATCACAGAAAAAAACATCACAGATGCAACAGAGCTTTAATGCTTGGTATAGGTATGCTGTTGGGAACGCTGCTTCCGTGCAGAGTTCTCGTTGTGGTTGCATCTTTGATATTGTGTATAGTCTCACTTTTTGCTTTTAAATGTTGACGGAGGTTTTACTTATGAAATTTATTGTTATTGATAATCCGAAGGTACTGGGATTTTTTCTGCGAAAGCTTTACCACATAAAGAAAATAGATTTCAGCCAGAGCTGATAAAAAAAAACATATCACTTCCGAAAATTAACAGCACATAAAAAAATAAAATGGTACTCATAACAGCTTTTTGGTTATGAGTACCATTTTTGACAAAAAGATACACTTACTATTAACATTAAGCCATACGTGAAAGCACAAAATCAGGAGCATCACCTACTATAATTGAATCGGTAACATCAGTTATATCAAAGTTATTTTGTATATATTGTGCGATAAATTCCTGTTCATTATCAAAAATGATTTCTTTTCCGTAACAGGGCTTTGAGGACTGAGGTGTTAATTCAAGATAAACGGTTTTGTTTTCGGACTCAAAGGTCAGTATAGTATGGAATCTGCTGCGTGTCTTATCGTGGAGCAGCCATATTTTGTTGGGAACATTCTGCCTGTCAAGAAGATATTTCATTAAAACTGCAATATCATGACAAGTGCCGACCTTTGCTTTTTTAGCGTCACCCGGAGCTTGTACACGATATTTAGTCATTAAACTTCCCTCACACATTACGATTTATAGCTTTCATTGATTTCATAATTCAAAGGTTCTTAATAAGCTTGCCGCTACGCTTTGCATTCATATAGATTTCCTTGAATTCTGAGGAATATCCTCTTCCGAAACACAAAGCTTCAAGTGTAACAAGTCCATCGGTTACAATGACATTCCTCCACGGAAGCAAAGTAGCACATATCATAGCAGGCAAAGGATTTCCGTTAAGCATTTCCTGCCACGTGGAATTTAACCCTTTTACGAGATATACCTGTTCATCGTAGCTATTTATAAATACTGAACCTCTTTTCAGATGTCTTTCAACTATAAACTTACCTGAAATCTGTTTTTTCCAGTTTCTTACAAGCTCTGCATTTTCCTGAGTAAGCTGTGCCTGTGCAAGGTAATCATCTATCAGCGTAACCTGTTGCCATAGGGTATCAGCAACCTTGGCAGCGTTATAAACATTTATACATTTGGACGAAAGGTATTTTTCCTCAAATTTTTCATCGTTTTCAAGCACATTACACTTACGGTTCACATAATCCAGCAGCGGCATAAACAATTCAAAAAAAAGATTTGCATCTTTTTCATCAAGTGTCATATATATTTTTCTCCTCCCAATCATCAACCGACAAAATTCATAACACAGCGTAAATTTCAATACAAAACAAATTATAGCAACAAGCAAGAATTTATAATCTCACTTGTTGCTATAATCTTGGTGCGCTGAAAGGGACTCGAACCCCCGACCTACTGGTTCGTAGCCAGTCACTCTATCCAGCTGAGCTATCAACGCAAAGCAGTTTTCCGACTGCCATAGTATAATAACATAACTATGCAAAAAAATCAATACTTTTTTCATTTTTTACTTTAAATAATTTGAGTTTAAGGGTTTCACCCTTAAAAATCCTGACCAAAGGCTCCGCCTTTGGAAACCGCAAGGGCTCTGCCCTTGACCCGCAAGCCTTTGAAAAGGCTTGAC
>ONBJ01000046.1 GCA_900316025.1 uncultured Eubacteriales bacterium | reverse complement strand
TTATCCCAAGCCTGATTGGAAGTCTGCTTGTAACCTGTGTCACCGTCAACCCAGTAAGCCATAGGGAGTACGTCAAGTACCCTCATTCTTGTTTTATTTGATGTCATATTGGGCATTTTTCTCGCCAGTGCCATAAAGGTTGACTGTTCGGGTACGTGCTGAAAAACCTCGGGAATAACCTGCTCCCTGATGATAGCCTCAGCGTTTTCTCTTGAAATTATTGCAGCCATAAATTATCAATCCTTTCCGAAAAATGACCTCAAAGCTTCATTTGCCTTTGAGGTCGTACTGCTTGTATCGTTGTTTGTTCCTGCCGTGAAGCTTACTACTCTCGGTATTGCTTCATCTTCAAAAAGATAACCGTTTTCTTTTCTGACCGTTTCAAAAGCGGTTTTCAGGTCGTCTTTCTGATTTTTGGACTGCCGCAAAGTTTCCACATCTAAGAACGGCATAACCGCCTTGATATTACGGGCTTTATACTCTTTGGCATAGCTGTTTAAAAGGTCGTTGAAGTCACGCTGTGCCAGTTCTTCGGCGTGCTTTTTCTGACTGTTTTCCAAATCGGCGGTAAGCTGAGAAATTTTGTTTTTCATTTCCTCAACATTGACACCCTCAAAGCCTTTCAAAGACTGCGTTGCCGTATCAAGCTGTGACTTATAGCTGTCGGCTTTATCCTTTTCACGCTTTATATCCTTGCCGTTTTCAGCCATAATGAAGTTTATCTGTTCGTCTGTAAATCCCTGTGCCTTTAAATCTTCTGTTTTCATATACAGAAAACCTCCTCATAAGTTATTTTAAGCGTTTAACTATCCGCTTTGAGCCGACTGTTTAAGGTCTAATCTGCTGACCGTTTTTGAGCAATATAAAAAGCCCTCAACATTGAGAGCTTAATAACTGAATATTATAGTGTTTAATTGCCGTTTAAATTCGTTTAATTTTGATTTAAATTTATTTTCAATGAAATTATCCCATAAAAATAAAAGTGCCTTATTGGGCGATATAACGCATTTGTCAGGCTTTCAGCGTTAATTTGCTGTAAAAATACCGCCTTGTTACAGGCGGTTAGTTAATTAATACTTCTTTTTAAATCATATGCATATCGTTTTCAATATCTCTTTTAGCAAGTTCATTACAATGCTCCATAGCCTTTACAGCTTCCGGTGGTGCTTTATCTGTGGGAACGAAATAACCAATTTCATCTTTTGTATACCAATCATAGTGGGTAATAAAAACAAATAATTCCTCAACTTTTCTCATATTAAGCCAGCCTCCTTCAATAAAGTTATTGCAAATCCACTTTTTGAACCGTATCTCATTGAGTTGATTTCAGCAGGTAATTCATCTAAATATTCGGCGTATAATGAAATATTCTTAGTTATATACTCACTAAGCGTTATCCCCTGTTTTTTTGCTCTTTGTTCACAAAGTTGTCGCAATCCTGATAAATATCTTTTATTATTTCTTGCGAATATATGTCCAAATTCATGGTCAACTATATTTTTATATGTTGTACCTTTTGCAAAATGCCCTAATTCTACCATTTTACTGTATTCAGATTTTAGATAATTGCTATCATCATACATGAACTTATTAAATAATATCGTTTTACCTCTTGTACAAGCAAAAGTTCCAACATCAACCGCACCACTATCGGTAAGATATTGATAACCTATTATTATTTTATCATTTCCTGAAATTTTTTTCAAGGTATTTTGATTAATTTTGATATGCTCCAGCATATCATTTAGAACATTAGTATCTCCACAATAAGTGTCAAATCCCCCATATTTGCTATTCTTAACGGTTGCAAGAGTAACACCCATAATCTTGGCTTTCTCTACAAAATTTTCCAAATCCTCTTTTGATATGGGGTTTCCTACTTTTCTGACATCAACAAATCCTTTAGGATATTGTACAGCCATTTTTTCTACAGGAAGTTTGTACTTTCCAACACCGATATTACCTAAACCGTCAACAGTTACTCTTTCACGCTGCTGCTAAACCGTCAACAGTTACTCTTTCACGCTGCTGCGGTAGGTTCATTGCCTTTGAAAAGCGTGTGTATTCACTTGATGTTACCCTGTATTTTGCCCTTGCTATGATAATGTCGTCTTCATCAGCTCCGCCCTCCTGCAACAGTCTGATTTTCTGCCGTTCAGCTCTCATTGTTGTTTCCAGTCTGCGTTGTCGCTGTAAGGCTTCGTATTTGGTGTACTGCTTACCGCCAAATTCAACAGGTGTATTTTCCTGCCTGTTCATTTCTTCAAGCTGTTCATCGGTGTAGGTTCTTACGTCAAACTCAGGAAAAAACGGACTGTAGCTATGATAACAGTTTGCACCGCATAAGCCCTGTACATCTCCCAAACCGCATATTTTTACAAGGTCATCTTTATTAACAACTTTTCCTCCCCACCAATGAGAAGGTCTTGCTCCACTATGCCAGCTTATTTCAAAATATTCTGCTTTTAGCTTTTCTGCGTTTTCCTCGTTGACCTTTGCAACTATCTGATTAAAGCCTGTCATAACTGCTCTGCGTGCGGCGACTTCTACTCTGTTACTGTGACCGCTTGCATAACCAATCGTTCTTAAACCGCTGTTTACAAGCTGTGCAACGGTCTTTTTGAGTACGGTATTATAATCAAATGCTCCCGAAGTAATTCCAAGCATAGCATTGTCAAGCGTGCTTTGATAGTACTTTGCTATCGGCAAAAACTCAGTTTTACCCTCCGCATTCTTTATCGCAAAGCCGAGCGACTGCGTTATATTCTGCATACCCTCGCTTGTCTGAGCCGCCGTAGCTGAAATAAGTTGCTGTAACTGCTCGTTTTCTTCAAACGGTATGTACGGCTTGCCTTTCAGACGGTATATTTTCTCGTCCTCAGCATAGCCCTTTTCAAGTATCTGACTATAAAGGCTCTGTACTTCCTGCGGTGATATTCCTGCAAGGCTCTGTATACGGTTTTCAATATCTGCCAGTCCGCTGAGCGTGTAATCTCGCTGTTTATCCGTATTCTGCGGACTATATCAGCCATAATTTCCTCTTCAAGCTGTTTCATCGGTGCGTCAAATACCATTGACAGCCGTTCAAGTTCGCTCGGAGAGTATCTCATTCCATTACCTCAGCCGACTGCGGCAAATTGGCAAGTGCCGTCTGAATATCTTCGTTGTACCACTTTGCCCTGTATTCTTCGGGACGCATAATGCCTAAATTCAAATCCTGCATATCCTGCTTACGCTTTTCATCGGGACTTGAAACAATGCTGTCGTTCCAGTCAAAATCGACCGTATATTTACCGTTCGGCACTAAGCCGAATATCTGCGACCAGAACCAGCAGGCATCTATGTAATCTTTCAAGGCATTTTCCAACGCTTTCTGTACATCTGCCACAAAAGAATATGACCTCTGTTTTGACGCTTTGATTTCTTCGGCTGTCTTGTCAACGTTCTGCGGATTGGACAGCGTACCGTAAGCAAGACAGCACGCATATTCAATCATTCTAAGCTGATTGTTCCAGCCGTCAAAAAGCTCTGTACTGCGTATCTGTGGGGAATAAGTTTCTATCAGAGGCTTATCATTTGCTCCTGCGGAACATTCCACCGCACGGTAAAGCCGCTCAGCTCCTCCGGGATAGATGAATTTATCGTTATCCTTGTCATATTTGAGCATACTTTCCGAAATGTGTACCGCTGTTTCGGTTGCCTCATATTCCCACGAAATATTGTTGTATCGTCTGTCGGCTTCTTCTATGAGGTCAACGGCTCTCGAATAACACGACACACCCAAAGGCGAAAAGCTGTCAATCTGATTGGCAAGCGGACAGCGGAAAAAGCCAAACGGTAATTTGTCCGTTCCCGTAAATATGCCCTCTTTGAGTAAATCCGCCCACTGCTCCACCTCCGACAAGGCAACCTCATAGCCAAGTATGCTGTCATTGTTGCTTTTGAACAGTCGGTTTTGGATTTTCAGCAAGCGTTTTTCAATCGACTGTATTTCAATAAGCGTATAGATATTTTTTCCCTGTCTGATTTGGTCGGCGAAAACGCACTTTATGAGGTTTCCGCTTCCGTCAAAGCTCACAGGAAAAAAGCGGTCAGCCTGAATAAACTGCGTTTTTATACCGTTCTTATCGGCAACGGGCTTGATAATCAGACTGCCCTTTGCCAGACCGTATTCAGTAAATATTCTTACTTTCGGGATTACATATTTCTGATAAACAGCATTGAGATAATCAGCGGTCTGACTGCCCTTGATACGGCTTGACATTTCTAATGTGACAAGCCGTGCAATTTCAGACGCTATCTGTACAGGAAGATTTGCACTCTTTTTTCCTTTTGGAGCAGTTCTGTTTTCGTACATCGCACTCCAAAGCTGAATGTGTGATACCATCTGCGAATTAATGTCATAGGTGATTTCTCCGTCCTTACGCAGCAATTTCAAGATTTCGCCGTACATTGCAGAACAATTCATAAAAAATCACCTCTTTTACTCATATTTGATAAATTTTGTAATATCTCTTTCAAATGTATACTCGAAAGCGTCAAGCGTATCTATATCACTCGTTCCGTCATCGAGCCGTTCATCTTTGATAAGTATTTTCGGATTCCAGACTGCCGTTGAAAGTGCATTACAAAGACTTTCGCAGCCGTATTCCATATATTTAAATCTGCCTTGTGCCTGCAACCTGCAAATACACCTTATACGGTCGTTAATGGTTGTTTTAAGAGCGTTTTCAATTCTCAGCCAGCCAAGACCTTTCTTTTTTGCAGTCGACCGCAAACCGAGTATAAGCGTCTGTTCTGCACTGTCGCAGTAGACAATATTAACTGTTCCATACACAGCAATAACTCTGTAAACAAACTCACAGAACAGTTCACCGAGCTTGTTCGGGTTTATTTCAATCTGGTTGCCGTTATCGTCCTTACATCTGACCCTTTCCGACAGCAACGCATAAAAATTATTGAAGCCCCTGTCCGTACCTGTTGCAACAAAGCTGTGAGCGGAACTGCTGCCGCCAAAGTCAACACCTATAACAATTCTGCTTAAATCAGGCTTTTGCGTTATCATCATTCTTTTTTCGTTTCGGAAGTCGTCAGCAAAAAGCTTGTAAATCAGACCTTCGGCAGCCACCCATAGTCCTAGTATATATCGTTCGTAGAATGTGCCGCTGTACATACTCTGATAACGCTTCTTTGTTTCCTCCGAAAGAGTAAGATTATCGTCCATTGTAAAATGCAGGTGGAGTGCTTTCTTTTCGTCAGCTTTCTTTATCCAGTTCTGATAAAACCAGTGATACGGTGTATCAGGGTTGCAGTTGAACCAGAACCTTGCACCCTCAACAGAGCAGCGACCTGTCGCCTGATTAACGAATGACTGAGGCATAAGTGCGACCTCATCAAGAAGCACGCCAGCAAGCGTGATACCCTGAATGAGGTCTTGTGAGCTTTCATCCTTGCCACCGAAAATATAGAAGCTGTTCTTAATATTGCCGCTTTCTATGGTAATTACATTGTCGGAACGCTTATCCTTTATCCTGTAACGCTGCCGTATCATACCAATGAGCGGAGTAATAACATTACGTCTGCATGAGCCTACAGTCTTTCCGCATATGGCGAAATTGCACTCATTGAAATTGCTCATCGCCCAAAGCACGAAGCTTAATGACATACTCATAGTCTTGCCTGAACGGATCGAGCCATCAGCAATAACGGCATTATATTTCTGCGATATAACCGGGTTAGCCCACCAAGTGAGTACCTGAAGCTGTTTTTTGCTGAATTGTTTGAACTTAACGCTCATTTCTGAACACCTCCTCGGAGGACTGCCTTATAACCTCTGCAAGACCGTCATCGGTATGTGCAGCTTCGCTCGGCTTGAAGTATTCCGCATACAGCCTGACAGCCTGCATATTTCCCTTTTCGCTTTCTTTTATTACGCTGTTTCTTATCGCAGTAAGCTCAGAGGTCTTATATTTTTCGAGTACGGCTTCAAGCTTTTTTCTGTAATCCTTGGATTTTAAAATTCCATACGTCTGCACTAAGCTTTCCAAATCCTCCGCAATATTAAAATCCGTGCTTACAGCCGTAGCTTTCAAGCGAGCCTCAAGCGTATCAAGAGGCTTTCCTTTTCGGTTCATCAGTAACACCGTCCTAAAATCCGATAAAAATAAAAAGACATAGCTCCGCCATTCGGCAATTCAGGTTCAAACTGCCGTTAAAGCAAAGCTATGTCGGCAGCCTCCGCTCTGTGGGACGAATCAACCAACAGTCTTACAGCTGCGTTTGTATAAGCATTTACGTGACATTTATGTCATATGAATTATTTTTGTATGTGACATAAATGTCATATTATTTCTTCAAAAGGCACTGTAATACGTGCCTTTTTTCCAGCAATTTCAAGTTCTATGACCGCTCTTTTCTGCCGTCTTTTAACGCTGGTTAAGCAGTCTTTAAACTCCGATAAAATACCGCTTAAGGGTATCATATTTCCGTTGCTGTCGAATTTCGCCTTTGATATAAATCGCAGCATATCCAGTTTGCGTACATTCATAATTTCATTGTCCGACAGCGGAACAGGTGCATAGCCGCCGCCCAGAATTTTTATTACACTGCGGCATTTGCATATGTTATAGTAATCAGTCCAGTTATAATTCAACTTTATAAATACATAGCCTGTAAACACAATGTCAAGCGACTTATGCCAACAGCCCTTGCGTCTGATAAGCTTCGTAGTAAGCGGCACAAGCACCTTGTACCCCTGACACTCGAGCAGATTTTTTACTTCCGCTTCCCTGCCCGTGATGACCTGAAGCACATACCACTTCTTACTCATCTGATTTTCTCCTTGCCGCTTCACGCTGACGGTTAATATTTTCAAGCAGCTCCTCATAAAGCTTCGGATTGTCTTTCCTGAGATTTTCGTAAAGTAAGGACTGATTATTCTCCAAGGCTATAAGTTCATCTGATTTAACGTCCATATCAATCTTTTTCTTGTATGCAACCGCTCTCGCCAAAGCTGTTGCGTTTGACAGTATAGCTTCGGGAGTGGATTCCGTCCAGCTGTCCTCGTTAATAAGCGACAGTGCATCAAATGCTTTCTGACTTGCAAGCCTGAGTATAGCTTCGGCAGGGTCAAGGTCAGGATAACGCTCGGTTTCGGTCAAAATCATTCTGAAATTTTCCTGAGCAATTCTCAGTTCGTTGGCACTCGCTAAAAACCGTCTTGCATACCTGCTTACGCTTGCCTGTGTAAGCTTAACATCATTTTCCGCAAGATACTGACATATTTCACGGTAGGTCTGACCGCTTAAGAGCATTTGATCTACAGTGTCCTTTAATGCAGGCTTGAGCTTGTCTATCGTGCCGTTCGCACGTCTTTTTCTGCTCATATGCTCACCAGCTCATCGTTGATTTTGCCTACAAGCAAGGCTATTCCTTTAGGTGTAAGCTTGCTTTCTATATCACAGTAATCCACATCGGATATATTGGCAGGCTCTTTCGTCCTTATATGCCTCAGTGCAATATACCCCGATTCAGACAGATAGTTTATGCTGTCCGTGTACTCATTTTCGGGCATATCCTCAAGAATATATCTGATGTCAGAAAGCTTTAAATACTTGTGGTGCATAAGATTTATATTGCGAAGCACCGCACCATTGTTCTTTACAAATCTTCCTGACTTTATAATTTCTTCAGCTGTCATTTCCGTTTCGTCTCCTTATAAGCAAATCATATATTTTGTCAATCTTGCTTTCCGTTTTGCTTTGTGACTGCAAAAATTCTCTGCGTGTAAGCGTATTTTCTTTAATACTGTCAACATCACGCTGTAATTTATCCAGTCCCTTGTTTACGTCATTCTTGAACTCCTTAAGCTCATCCTTGTTGACGTATGTCCTTTTTATTTCGTTTATATCCTTTTCGTGTTCGTCCTGCTTAGCCATCGTCCGTTTCAAGAAAAAGCCTATTACGCTTGTAACTGCGGTTATCCCCAGACTTACAAGCCACCATACATCTGCTCCGAATTCCATATACTCACTCCAAACATAAGAGGTATCATCAGTCTCTGTAACTAATGATACCTCTTGATTTTGCGGTTGTATATATGAAGTACTTCAGAAAAACATTTCAAAAATTTTCTGCAATTTATATTTAACTGTCATCAAAAACGACATCTGCTCAACGGCATTCTGATTGTATCCTTTGGAAATTATATCACGCACGGTACGCTCTGACAGACAGTATTTATACGCAAGATACTTGTAGTTCCTGCCGTTAAAGCTCTTGATTATTTCCGCATCACGCTTTGAATTAAGAAGCTTATCAATCTTTGCTATATATATGCTTGTACCGCTGTATCGTTGAACCATTTTTATGTAGTTCTCAATTCCGATAAGCTCAGCCAGTTCTCTCTGGTCGCCCTGCAGGTCGGACAATTTTATATGCTCCAAAGTATCAGCCGCCTTTCGCAGCCTTACGCTGTGCGGATTTAACGTAATTCTTGAGTACCTCAATCAGTTTGTTTCCCTCTTCAAATCCCAGCCACATAAAAGGCTTGTTTGCCGAAGCGTCAATGCTAAGCTCCCTTTTTATAATTCCGCACAGACGCTCGCCTTTGGTCGCTGATGACGGAGCAGCGTCAAACTCAGACAGCTTATACATCAGCTGCCAGACCTTTCTCTGTTGTCCCTCTGTCATACCCTTTGCGGTATCCTGATGCTTTTTTGCTCTGTATGCCTTTGCTCTGACAGGCGGTACTTCCAACTGAGATATTTTTATGCGTTCGGCAAGTTCGCCGACAACCGCCTTGTATTCATTATAATCAAGGCTTTTGACGCTGTTCTTGCCCGTCAGACCGAAGACAAGATTGTGCAGCATATCATCACTGTGGTTTTCTCTGTCCAGCATACCGAGTGCCGCACCCATACCGTATATGCGTTGTACACGTGCCTTGTCAAGCATAGCCTATCCCTCCGATACCGATATTTTCGGTGTAAGCTCAACAACAAATGCAGCCTGTATCTTTTTCATCAGTTCGTCAAAGTCTTCCTTTGTTTCGATGCCGTTGACATCACATATTGTTTTAAACTGCTGCCATACAGCTGCTTCCATAAGCATATATGCGTACTCCTCGGCTTTCTGCTCCGAAAAGCCTGTTGTTGAAACAAGGTTGTCTATATCCTTTGAATAGTTTATACCCTTGCATTTTTTAGATACAAGCTTAGCGGTCTTATCGTCCAGTTCCATAGATGCAATAACATCTTCAATCGTAACTCCTGAAACAAAGTTGCCCTGCCATATTCCTGCAATAAGTCTTTTTGCAGGAGCGGTAAGTTCAGACTTTGATGTTGTTTTCACCATATCATTGTAAACACTTCCGAATATTGACGGCAGAAGGCTTTCCAGTGTTATCTTCACGTTTTCGCTTAAAGTTGCTCTGAGTACGCTTTCCGTTCCGAAATATTTCACAGACTTATATTTCGTGTTTGATAAATCAGACTGAGCAATCTTCAGAAGCTCTGCTTCTATTACGTCAGCCTGCTGCTTTTTGCTTTCGATGTCAGCCTTAAGCTCGGAAAGGCGGTCTATTTTCTCTGCTATATCTTCATTCTTCGATTTTGCCGCATAGAGTGCATTCATATTATCCATCACATACCACCGCCTTATGTATCTTAGCTGCACAGTCAGTGCAGATATCAATACCCATAACACTTTTAACGTTTTCGGTACTGCCGCAGAAACGGCAGGTGTTTATGTGCTTTCTTATTCTGATGCTGTCATCTGACATCTCAATATCAACACTGTTTCCGGCGAAAATACCGACCTCTGAGCGTACCTGCTTCGGCAGCGTTATGCTTCCGTTTTTGTTTATCTTTTTACTGAACATAGCAATCCTCCTGTTTTTTTATTATGTTAAATCTATGCCTGTGCAGTTTTTATGCTGTGTGCGATTTTGGTTAAATCCTGCGGCTGCAATCCGCTGGCTTCGTAGTCAGCAAGTTTTCTCAGGCAATCAGAAAGGTTTGCCTTTTCCGCTGTAATAATCGTGTTTCCCGAAAATTTTGTAAGGCGGTTTCTGTATACCTGCGGCTTCATATACTGTCCGCATACATCAGGTGAATTCTGACACCTGTTTGAACATCTCTTGTCGCAGTAGAAGCAACAGAAATTGCCGTGTCTTTTGTCACAGTTGAAAATCTCACACTGTTTTATTAATACCTGCATTTTATCATTCCTTTCAAGTTTCTCTGCTCTGCATTTGCACGGACTTGCAACCGTTTGAACATGCCTTTATAACGTTCAAGCTGCATTTGAGTATTGCCCCCATAGCCGGGAGCAATACTTGAAAGAAGAAATGTTAAAAATAAGTTGAAATCGTATTAAAGTGTTTTTAAGCTGCTCTTGAAAGTATCTCCATAGCCTTAGCCATAGCAATAAGTCCTGCATAGCTTATGTCCTGATTGTCCATTGCGTTGCTGTAGAGGTTCTGAGTGCCTCTGATGCCCTGCTCGGACTGTGCTATTTTAAGCATAAGCTCCACTTCCTTTTTCTTTCCCGACAGGGCAGGATAGAGAAGCTCTATGTCCTGCGGCAGAATTTCCGATGTATGCCTGATTGTTTTCATCTTCGTTCTGCTTATAATCTGAGCAAATGCCGCCCTTCCGCTGTGAAGGTTTGTGTATGTGTCCTCGTTGCCGACCATACAGACACCTATTTCGGGATATGCGTCAAAGAACGAACGCACCGTTTCTATTGTCTTTACAGGCAGGTGCTGAGCCTCGTCCAAAATCAGAACCTTACGCTCACCCTTTAAACGGTTTGCTATCCTGAGCCACATATCGTCCTTTCTGCCTGTCTGCAAATTCAGCTGCAGGCATATGTATTTCAAAAGACCTGTTACGCTTGATATACAGGGATTGACCATAATGTATATTGCTGTATTTGGATAATCCTCCTTGTACTTCTTGCAAGCCATTGTTTTTCCTATTCCTGCGTCACCGCATTCTATAGCTATGCCGCCTTTCAGGTGACATAATCTGATTGTATTGTACACGCTCTGACTTATAGATGTTGCCACATAGCCGCCCGATGCAAGGGTATTGCACACTTCTTTTTCAGCCTCTAAGTTTGCAAATATTTCCGCAAGTCTTTTCTCAAGCTTGTCTACATCGCCCGAGTAAGTTCCTTTCAAGTACGTGCTTATTGTTGCCGTGCTGTAGCCTATATTGTCGGCTGCTATCCTCTGTGAGCCGCAGCTTTCTATGTACTTCCTCAGTTTTTCTCTTAATGTCATTTAAACTCATCCTTTCGTTTTTCTGCGTTTCTTATCATTCTGTTTATATCTATAACAACAGGTTCGTCCGAACCCACTGCTTTAGGCAGTCTGTCCTCGCTGTTTCCGAAAAGTATTTCCGTAACAGGAGCTTTTTTGCTCCAGGTTGTTCTTTTAATATTCTTTTCGGCACGTTTTTCATATAGCTTCAGTACATCAATATCTCCGTGTTCCTGCTTGGCAACATCTTCAACAATCTGTAATCTTCTTTTGGTTACCTTGTA
Source organism: uncultured Eubacteriales bacterium (assembly GCA_900316025.1). Taxonomy (GTDB): domain Bacteria; phylum Bacillota; class Clostridia; order Oscillospirales; family Acutalibacteraceae; genus CAG-964. Next base: position 4,897 of record ONBJ01000046.1, on the reverse strand, counting down.
ATAACGGCGTTTTAGCTTCATAGCTTCGCTCAGGTCATTATTATCTTCAATCTGAGACAGCACGCTCTGCATCATTGTTGTATTCAGCGGAACTGCATCAATAAACTTATCCTCTTCATCGTATACACGAACGCTCATTAAATCTTCAGGGTCATATCTTACATATACCTTTTGTCCCTGCAGCCAGTGAAGCTTGTCGTTTTTATAGTAAAGCCTTTCACCTTGCTGTACTACATATACTCCGTTCTTTGCGACAGTCTGCATTCTTGTGCTTCTCATCATCATTAAGTTGAGAACCGTTTCATCCGCAGGCATACGCAGTCTTTCAACATGCTCGTTATACACATCAATTTTTGACTTTCCTCTGTCGGCAGCAACTGCACCGTTATACGGCTGATGATTGAAATATCCTTCAATTATCTTATCCACCTTCTGAATAAGCTCACTGTCTTTAGGTGCTTTTCCAGCCTTAAGGTTTGCTTTCAGTCTTTCGGGTCTGGTTGTTATGCTCGAACCGCAATATGTATCAAAAAGCGAAGATAAAAATGTAAAATCCTTGAAATCTCTTTCTATGTGCTTTGCCTTTCCGTTTGCAGGCAAAGCATTAAGCATGGAAATTCCCAGTCTTTCAAGTATGGTCGGCGGCATTTTTAAAGTTACTTTCTTTCGCTTTCTGTGTCCCATACCGCCTATATCGTATGTAAGATATTCTCTGCCGTTGTCGCAGTAAAAATAATCAGGAACTGTCCTTGTATTGACTATGGCTTTTCTCAACGCCAGCAATGTAGCCTGAGATGACGGATACTGCGTTACCGTCCACCCGACATATACTCCGCTCCTCAGGTCTACAATAGCTGATAACGTAAGTCTGTGGTGTGCTTTCTTTCCGTCCTCCGATACTGTTATTACATCAATTTTATGACCGTCCGCTACCCATACATCGTTAGAAGCAAGGTCATCATATATACGGTCTATAGTCGGGTTACAGTTATCATCGTAAAGCTTTTCGCCACGGCTTAACATAATTACTGCCTTTGGTATGCTTTTTGATAGGCGGTAAAACTTATCAACTGAGGGCATTTGTTCCAATAGTTCATATCTTCCGCTTTCCTCAAACTGCATCTGCATAACCTCGTAGCATTTGGATACCTTCATATTCAGATTAAGGAAAAGATGGTTAAACAGGCAGACTATCTCATTCGGAGTTTTGCTGTATCCTTTTTTCGCTTTTCCTCTGTTATCAATCAGGCTGTCCAAATCACCGCTGTCCATTGCTTTTTTCTTCCTGTACAGTATATCTACCGAAATACGTACATCGGGATATTTTAGCTTAGCGTGCTCCACAAACATTTTGTTGGCTTTTGTTTTTCCGCAGTCCGCTGTTGCACGGAAGCTCTCCCAGTCGTTTATTATTCTTTTCCACTCATTAACCTGCTCACGTTCCGATTCACTCAGCTGCTCATATTTTTTGAATTTCGCCTTTGGCTTTTCTTCTCTGTTTCCCTTTTGCCGTCTTTTCGGCAAGAGTTCATCAGGTAAATCCAAGTCTTTGGATTTATAGTATTCAATCTGCTGCTTCGGTGTAAGCTCATTCAAAGGTACTTTATATCTTGTTTTGCCTTTGTTGTTTATTTCTGTTTCAGATTTTATCTGACCTTTACTCACTAATCTTCGTGTGTGACGGGTGCTATATCCGCTTAATTGAGCAAATTCTTCTATCGTAATATAAATCACAATTTCACATCCTTTTGACCTGTCATCATCAGAGCAGGGAGGTCATTTCCTGCTGACCGCCTTGCGGCAGTTTCGACTATTTATATTTCTGAAGCCTTTTTATTTGCCGTATATCCGTTCCTGCAAAATTCATTATTACGTATTCTCCCATAAGCCTTGAAACGAGCCTGCCTGAGTAAAGTTCCTCAAGCTCTTCAAGCTCAAGGTTCGTGCTTATAATAGTCGGCTTACGGTGTATCAGCCTTGAATTTATAAGGTTGTATGCTGTTGTTTTTGTGAAAGAGGTATGGAACTCTGTCCCTAAGTCATCGAGTACAAGCAGATCGCATTCTTTCAGCATTTCCAGCGTTCCGTTATCTGTACTTTTTCCGAAATGTTCTTTTTCGATTTCTGAGATTATTTCGGGAGTTGAGCAGTAGACAACTCCGTACCCTTTTTCTGTAACCACTTTGGCAACAGCCAGTGATAAATGCGTTTTACCAAGTCCTGTGTTGCCTCTCATCAGTATGTTCTTGGAGCTACTGCAAAAACTTTTCGCATATTTTTTGCAGTATTCAAAATATTTCTGCATTCGCTCACGTTCCGAAATGCTTTCGCCTGAAGCTTTTTGGTTGTTGTAATAATCAAGCGAGAATGTGTCAAAATCCGAAAGCTTAAAAGGTGACAGCTTATTGAGCTTATCGCAGGCTGTTTCTTTTAAAAGCTGTCTGTAACATCTGCACATTCTTCCGTCAATATTGCCCTTGTCCTCACAAGCCTTACAGGTGAATTTCGGCTCTAAATCGTTTTCGCTGATATCTGCACTGTCATAAATTCCTTTCAGCTTCTCCTGAGTATGCAAGTTTTCTTCTCTCAGTTTCTCAAGTGCTGTTTTCAAGTCTGTTGTTCCTCTGACCATAGCTTTCGTTACTTTCGACAGAGTGGATGAAAGCTCCTGTTCCAACTTTTCAGCTTCAGGATAACTTATAAAAAAGGTACGCTTTCTCATATCAGCTTCTCTCAGAGCCTTATTTCTGCGTTCACGGATAATTTTGTCCGCTTCCTCGTAAACATCTTTGCTGTATCCCATACTGTCACATCCTTTTTTATATGTATGTGTGAGCCTGCCTTTCCTAGCGAGAAGGTGGTTGAGTAAAAGAACATAAGATTTATACTTCTATCACTGGCAAAGCAAGAAGTATGTTTCGCAAATATTTCCAATTACAATATATGGGGCGTTTTTAGTAATCGGAAACAGTCACAAAAATTACATTTTAATCAAGAACAAGCTATAAACCAAGCTGATCTTTATTCAAAGTTTAGCAGGCTCACACCGTTATAGGTCTGTCTCATCAGTACAGGTAAACCACCTCCTGCAGACCGCCTCAGCCTTATCTGTGACGGTTTCGACTGTTATATTTATAAAACTCGGATAAAACTGCATATATAATAACTAACGCACCCACGGAAGCCCACATCATCAGCCCAAAATAATCTTGTCTGATTATAGTTACTTCGGCTGAAATAGCTACGAATAACGCTCCCGCTTACAAATTCATGATATGCAGACTGTACATTAACAAAATAATCTCCTGTGTGCGGTTCACCGTTGCAGTCAAGATACCAGACTACCGCTTTATCAGGGGTGTTAGGATTTGTTGCGATTGCCAGTACAACCTTTTCTTTATATTGTGCCACTACTGAATATCCGCTGATATTATCTCCAAGCCTTGAGCGGATTTTTATGCCGTCCTGCATTCTTCTTCCCCCTCGTCTAATAAATCGTATATACTGCAATTTAATGCTTTTGAGATTTCAACAGCTATCGGCAAACTCATAGTTTTTGTGCCTCTTTCGATTTGGCACAGCATAGATTTGCCTATTCCAACTTTATTAGCCAACGCCTCCAAGGTAAGACCCTTGTTTGTTCTTAATTTACGTGTATTTGTTCCAATACTCATATTTTTTCCTCCTGAAAGATTGTAGTTAAATGTTTACTGTGGTAAAATTAAATTATCTTTTTACTACAGTAAATATTATATCGCCATAAATGGAGTAAGTCAACTATAATCCTCTATTTATAGCGAATTACAGAAAGGTGTATAAAATGATTGAACAAAATTTGTATAATTCGCCAGATGTAGCGAACAGGATAAAGAGTTATGCTAAAAGCAAAAAAATTTCATTAAAATCTATACTGGAAGACTGTAAACTTGGTTCAAATACTTTCTCTCATATGTTACATGGTAAAGCTATAGCTTTTGATAGTCTTGCAAAAATAGCAGACTATTTAGGATGTTCCGTTGATTATTTATTAGGAAGAACCAATATGCCACAAATTTATTCTAACAACGTTATACATACAGGTGATATAACTGGAAGTCATAATGTTAATTTAAATATAAATTCAAAAAATACTTCAAAAAACGCTACAAAAAACACTTCAAGCGATACATCAGAATTGGTAGAACTTATTGAAAGCTTACCTCTTTTAAAACGTGCAGAAGCTGTAATTTATCTGAATAACTTGAAAGAGAAATGAATAAATATTCAAAAATATTGTATATTTATTCATTTTCAGGAAAATCAAGTCCAAATATTAGAAATGTAGCTAAATGACCAAAAATCCGCATAAATACTTAAACGGACATATGTCCCTTATAGCTCTTATAAATGTCCTCTATGTCCGCTTAAAAAGTAAATTTTAATTTTTTGTGTATTTATTGAAAAATGCCGTATTAAAGGGAGTTTAAAGGCTTTTAAACACTTATTAAACGCAAGCGGAATATTGACATAAAAATATAATAGTACAATGTATTTTTTGTGTGTGCCTTGCAAATAAAATGCAAAAAAATAGCCGATTTTAAAATGTTAAATTTCTTAACACCTTAAAATCGGCTTTGTTATGCGGTTTTCTCGGTTTTTAATAGTTGTAACGGTTTTTAACGGCTCAAAGTATTTTTTGTATTCTATTTGAAAATTTACACCTGATTGACATTCGTTTTTCTTCTTTAATTCTGTTACTGTTTCACCTCTACATTTTCATTCCGTCAGAATTACTAAAGTCATTTTCAAAATCTTCATCAAGGTTCATCTCCATAAATTCTTTTATACTGATGTCCGTTTCCCCTGTAAAACCCAACGGATTATCACTGTTGATTGTCAGATATCCATCTTTTCCGAG
>ONBJ01000015.1 GCA_900316025.1 uncultured Eubacteriales bacterium | reverse complement strand
AAAGGTACAGGGTTTTGCAATATCGTGAAAAAGAACTGCAAGCCTTAGATAAATATTATTTTCGGCGAAGCTCAGAGCCGAAAGAGTATGATGCAGTACGTCATAGCAATGGTGAGGGTTATGCTGTTGAAAATTTTTTTCCGCATAAAGCTCAGGTATGAACACTCCTATTACATCGCAGTATTTTTCTATTACGGTATGAGCATTTTTACCTGAAAGAAGCTTTGTAAATTCGCTCCAAATTCTTTCACAGGCTATATTTTTCAGTAAATCCTTGTTTCTGTGAATGCTTTCTGCTGTACTGCTTTCTATTTCAAAGCAGAGAACTGAGGAAAAACGCAAAGCACGTAAAATTCTCAGTGCGTCCTCTGAAAATCTTGTATCGGGGTTTCCGACAGCTTTTATAATTTTATGCTGTATATCATCATAGCCGTTATATAGGTCAATTAAGCCGTCTTTGTGGTTATATGCTATGGAATTTATGGTAAAGTCACGTCTTGACAAATCGCTTTGTATATCCTTTTCAAAGTGAACGCAGTCGGGGTGACGGTTATCGCTGTAGCCTGTTTCGGAGCGGAAGGTAGTTACCTCATACAAAGCATTTTCTATAATAATCCCGACAGTACCGTGTTTTATTCCTGACAGCACTGTCCTGAAATCTTTAAAAATATTGATAATTTCATCGGGAAGTGCATTTGTGCATATATCCCAGTCATGAGGTGTAATGTTCATAATAAGGTCACGCACACAGCCGCCGACTATATATGCTTTGTAGCCGTTTTCGGATAATTTATTTATTATAAAGTATGTATTTTTCGGTAAATTGAAATTTAAGTTCATAGTCATTTTATTATCAGAATTTCAAAAAGGACTGCTGCTTTCAAAGCGGCAGTCCTTTAATATACATTTATTTTTGTTACGGAAGAGTTATCTTTCCTGTAACATCAGTGAGCAGCTTTTTCATTTTCAGTGCTTCACGTCTTGCGGCAAGAGCAAAATCTTCAGGTTTACAGTCTGTTTCTTTCTGCCATGCACACATAATTCCACGTGAGGAGTTTACAACAGCACCAAGACCGTTTTTATCGAAAGCACCTGCTATATCGTCAGCAGTACCGCCCTGAGCACCGTATCCGGGAACAAGGAAGAAGGTATGGGGGAGAGCTTTTCTGAGTTCTGTTAGCTGCTCAGGATATGTAGCACCTACAACCGCACCGACTCCCGAATATCCGTATTTTCCTGAAAGTTCATTTCCCCATTCTTCGCAGAGTTTACCCATATGGAAATAGATAGTTTCATCATTTTCGGAAAGAGTAAGGTTCTGAAGTTCGCCGGAGCTGGGGTTTGAAGTCTTTACAAGAACGAACATTCCTGTATCCATTTTCTGCGATACGCTTAAAACAGGCTTTATACCGTCTGAGCCGAGATAGCCGTTTACTGTCAGAGCGTCCGCACCGAAAGCCGAAAAGCTTTCGCCGTCAACATCGGTAATACCGAGATGTGCATTTGCATACGCTTCCATAGTAGTTCCTATGTCGTTTCTTTTTGCGTCTGTTATAACGAACATACCCTTTGATTTTGCATATGCGACAGTTTCGGCAAAAGTTTTAACGCCCTGCCAGCCGTACATTTCATAGTACGCTGACTGCGGCTTTACTGCGGGAACTATATCGCAGAGAGCGTCTATAAGGGCTTTATTATAGACAAGTAAAGCTTCTGCGGCACCCTCAAGTGTTTTTCCGTATTTTTCAAATGCAGCGTCCTTTATAAACTGAGGAATATACGCAAGCTTGGGGTCAAGACCTGCCACTGTAGGGTTTTGTTTTTCAACTATGTTTTCGATTAATCTGTCCAGTGCCATAATTATGAAACCTCCGTTATTTTAAGTTAAGTTTAAGGGTTTCACCCTTAAAAATCCTGACCAAAGGCTCTGCCTTTGGAAACCGCAAGCCTTTGAAAAGGCTTGACCTAAACTTTATGTTTTCTTTATCGGACTATGATTTATATACAATATTTCCCGAAAGAACAGTATATTTTACTTTACCTTTGAGCTGCATATTCTTGAAGGGAGTATTTTTTGATTTTCCGTGCAGTTTGTTTACATCGACTGTATATGTTTCATCGGGATTGAATATTACAATATCAGCAGGAGAACCTACGGAAAGAGTACCAGCAGATATGCCTAGAATTTTTGCAGGATTAAGCGACATTTTCTCTATAAGCTGAGGGAAAGTAAGTATGCCTTTATCCACAAGGTACGTAACGGCAGCGGAAAGAGAAGTTTCCATACCTATAGAGCCGTTGGGAGCTTTTTCAAAGTCTGATTTTTCTTCGGGAGTATGAGGAGCGTGGTCTGTAGCTATTGCGTCAAGAGTACCGTCACAAAGTCCCTTTATGATTTCCTCCAAATCCTCATTGGTTCTGAGGGGAGGGTTCATTCTGAAATCAGCATCTTTTTCAAGAAGCTTATTTTCGGTCATAGAGAAATAGTGCGGAGCGGTTTCCGCAGTTACCTTTACACCTCTTGCCTTTGCGTCACGCACGAGTGCAACCGAAGTTTTTGTGCTTACGTGGCATATATGAATAGGAACGTTATAAGCGGCAGCAAGTGCGATTTCTCTTGCAGTGCCTGCATCCTCAGCCGCAGCAGGTATTCCTTTAATTCCGAGCTTACGGCTTACACAGCCCTCGTTTATTTTTCCGCCGTCAGCGAGGAACAAGTCCTCACAGTGAGCCGTAACACACATACCAAGCTTTTCGGCTTTCAGCATAGCCGCCGCCATAAATGCGGTATTTTCCACAGGTCTGCCGTCATCGGAAAGAGCGATTGCACCAGCATTGAAAAGTGCGTCTATGTCCGTAGGTTCTTTACTTTTAAGACACTTTGTTATTGCAGCCGCAACATAGACCTTTGCATTTGCATTTTCAGCTTTTTTTCTTATGTATTCCACAGTTTCGGGTGTGTCAACCGTAGGATTTGTGTTAGGCATAGCAAGCAGACTTGTAACACCGCCTGCGGCGGCAGCGTTACAGCCTGTTATAATATCTTCTTTCTGAGTAAAGCCGGGGTCACGCAGATGAACGTGCATATCGACAAGTCCTGGTGCGGCTATCATACCTGAACAATCAAGAACGGTATCGGCAGAGTGTTCATTTTTGCTTACATCTTTGATTATGCCGTTTTCCGCATATATGTTGAGAACGTTATCGATACCGTTGGCAGGGTCGATAACCCTTGCGTTTTTTATAAAGACAGAACTCAATAAAATTCATCTCCTTATCTGTATTTATCCCAGTAACCGTCTGTTTCAAAGCGAGTAAATTCGCTGTTATCCTTTTCACGGTTTCTTTGATGATGTGTTGCGGAAGAATGATGTCTTTCTGATGATGAAGAATGCGACCTGCTTCTTCCTGTACTTTTTTTCTTTTTATTATCTGAGCCGAAAAGAGAAAAGCCTTTTTTATGTGAAGATTTTTTGTTTCTGGATTTACGCTTTCTCTGTCTTTCTTCGATTTCAGCCATTTTTCTGTCATATTCGGGGTTGTGTACAGTCTCCTGACTGTCATTTTCAGATGTATGCTTATGGTCAATATCTGAGCCTATGAAAAGCTTTGCATATCTCTTTGCCGAGTCGGCACGTCCCGAATGATACATCGGAGGAACGGTTATATGAGGGTCAACGGGATTTTCGGGAACTTTTCCGTCAAATTCAAGTACGTTGTTTTCAAACGCAAATTCCTCCTCAGGGATTTCATCAGGCATTTTGAACATATCCTGAATATTCTTGATGTCCACGTCCTCCCATTCGTCCTGAATAAGACTGGGGTTTCGTGATGCTTCTTCTATGATAGCGGAAACTTCTTCAGGGTCTTTGGGTCTTACGTTTTCCGAAGGTTCAATGATTGTTTCGGCATTGTTGATATTTTCGGTTATAAATTCTTCTGCTTCGGCTTTGGTATCCTCCATAAGCCCCTCGTTTTTAAGTTCGTTGAAATACTTGTCGGAGAGCTTGCGGCGGCGTTTTGCGGTTTCGTCTTTGAGCATAACGGATTTTTTCTTTACATAGTAGAACAAAAGACAGCCTGCTATAAACAATGCTATGATTATGACAGCCACAAGCATTGTATGAAGTACACCGTGCATATCCAGCTTGTCGGGCTTGTCATAAAGAGCCTGAACATAAACGGAATCTGTTATACTCTGGAATATTTCCATATCGGTATTGTCAAAGCCCGATGCGGAGGAATATTTTATTTTTATAAATTCTCCGTTTACGAGCGTATACGCAACTGCATAGTTTACCGTTGTATTGTTCTGTATGCTGCTGTAATAAAGAGAAAATATTATGTATTCGGGAGTTTCCTTGAATGTTGCACTTGAAACATTCTTGAATATTTCTCCTGAGAATGTAGCTCCGGAGGATTTTATTTCGGAAAGCTCATTTTTTATCTGCTCCTCAGTAAGATACTTGAAATTGTATATGTCAGATGAATATGCACTTTTTGAAGATGTTATGCTGAGCTGCTTTGCAGTATCGCTCATAGAAGCCTCGGCACTGTATGTAATTTCATCATTGATATTCAGTTCGGAAGAAGTCACGGTAAATTCCTCAGGAATTTTTATGCTGACTCTTGCACTGTCAATATTGGCATATACGCTTTCGGCAAACACGCTGAACGATGCCGAGAAAGCCATTGCCACAGCCAGAATAAATACGGCTGTCAGCCTTATTTTTTTATTCATTGACTACCAGTCCTTCGCAGATACTTTAATAATGCTATAATTATACCTCAAATATTTTGCGAATACAAGACATTAAAAAACTTAAAGTCTGTTTAATGTTTTTATAAATGCAGTTTTTTCAGCGATATTTTGCTGATAAAAAAGGAAAAATCAAGTATATACTGACATATTCCGAGTATTTTTGATGCAGTTATCATCGGGATTTACGCCGCAGTCATGTGCGGTATACAAAAAGTGCTGTCAGAACTTTAAATTTTCCGACAGCACAGGACAGGATATTTCAGAATATTTACTGCTGAGAAAGTCTTTCAGCGAGTGACGGCTTTACGGGCTTAACCTTTTCGGGTTTGACCTTTTTAGTTCTGTAAGGCTTGGCGAACTTCCAGGCTTTCTGCAAATCTTCATCGAGCAGTTCCTCAATGTTCTGTTCATATTCAGGCTTTATACTGTTGAGTACGACCATAGTTATAATAGAGCGTGTACTCAAATCTCCAGCCGAATACTGAGAGTTAAGTACGGAGGCAAGCTTTGCGATAAGCTGTTTGTTACCTGATTTCATAAGAGCATCAACCTTGGGAACGATAAATTTTTCGGTAAAGGTAACACCTCTGAAAGGGTCATAGCAGTCCTCTTCTGCCCATATATCTTCTTTAAGCTCAGGAAATATATTCATCATTCGTTTGCAGAAAAATTTCGGGTCAGCATTTCCGTCATCGGAGTTTTTCTTTTTGCTTTTATTTGCAAGCTTAGGTTTTCCGCCAGCCAGAAAGTCAGTAAAATCGTTGGAAATGCTGTTTATTTCCTTACTGGTATCCTTATCGGGGTCAAAAATCCAAGTGCTTATACTTTTCCACTGATTATCGGGAGCGGAATTATCCATACCGCAGACCTTGAGGGCAACGAGTTTTTTTGTGGCATTGTACATTACCATATAGGCATTGCTTTCGCCTGTAAACAGAGAGGCATAGTCCTTGTCCGTATCTACCTTCTGTTTAACATAGCCCTTGGGTTCAAGAACCTCGGCAACCCTGTTTGTTATGGTATCCATAAAGCTGTAGTTATTCATTATAGCAAATCATTCCTCAAATTCAGATTAAGCGGCAATACAAAAATCACCTATGAAGGATATTATACAGTTAAAAATGCAATTTGTCACTATATTTTTTAAAATAAAAGTTGCACGGAATAAATCTATATGGTAAAATTACAATTCAGAGTACGCTTTTAAGTATATCATTAATTTTATAGTATGAAAGGCTGATAAGGAATGTCTGAGAGTTCAGCGATAGGAGTTTTCGATTCGGGACTTGGAGGTCTTACAGCGGTAAAGGAGCTTATGAGATTTTTGCCGCACGAGAACATAGTATACTTTGGAGATACAGGAAGAGTGCCGTACGGAAACCGAAGCAGGGAAACGATAAAGAAGTATGCCATGCAAGATGTCCGATTTCTCAAGTCAAAGGATATAAAGGTGCTGATAGCGGCTTGCGGAACAGTAAGTTCGGTGGCAGGCGATTTGGGCAGTGAGTTCGGAATACCCTACACAGGAGTAGTAAAGCCGACAGCACTTGCAGCATCAGAGGCAACAAATAACGGACGCATAGGTATAATAGGAACTACAGCTACAATAAACAGTTCATCATACAAGACGGCTATAGAGAATATAGACAGCAGATTACAGGTATTTCAGCAGGACTGTCCTTTATTCGTACCTCTTGTTGAGAACGGCTTCATAGACAGGCATGATATAGTTGTAAGGACTGTAGCGGAGCGTTACCTGAAGCCGCTTATAGAAAGCGGAGTGGATACACTTATTTTAGGGTGTACGCACTATCCGATACTTCGTGATGTAATAGCCGATGTTATGGGGCAGGGAGTTATACTCATAGATTCGGGAAAGGAAACGGCAAGATATGCCGCAAGGCTTATATACGAAAACAATCTTGCGAACCCTCAGAGATTAAACGGAGTTTGCGAGTACTATGTAAGCGACAAGGTAGACGGTTTCAGCAAAATAGCAGGGCTGTTTCTTGGAAACTGTATAAATCAGGACGTACACAGAATAAAAATAGAACATTATTAAGGGGAAAATATGAGCAGCAGTGACTTTATAATTGATATTTCAGGCACACAGACGCTTGACGATGACAAAGATGTAATCAGACTTACAACTCTGGGAAACTACACAGTAGCACCGACGGGAAACCGATTTATCAGATATAAGGAATACAACAATGAAAATCCTCTGGAATTTCAAAGAACCACGATAAAGGTATCCGATGACAGAATATCCATAACAAGGGACGGAAATATTCAGGGACAGCTTGTACTGGAGCTTAATAAAAGACATCAGTGCCATTATCCCACACCTGTAGGGTCTGTAATGGTAGGTATATATACGAGAAAAATGGATATAGATTTAGACACATCAGGAGGAAAAATCAGCGTGGAATATACGCTCGATTTTGACACCAGTGTAGTAAGCGAAAATACTTTTGATATAAACATAAGAAAAAATTAACCGAAAGGAAAAATACAAATGGCAAATATTTCAAAAAAATCTGTAGAAGCTCTCAAGGCGGAGATTTTGAGAGCCATAGAAAAGGCTAAAGCAGAGGGAAAGCTTGCAGATGCGGAAGTTCCCGATTTTGTTATTGAAATTCCTGCCGACAGAAAAAACGGTGATTTGGCAACGAATGTGGCAATGGTATGTGCAAGAGCATTCAGAACATCGCCGAGGAACATAGCACAGATAATCACGGAGAACCTTTCTCTTGAAAATACATATGCGGAAAGATATGAGATAGCAGGGCCGGGATTTATAAACTTTTTTCTGTCAGACAGATATTATTCCGATATAGTAATGAACGTAACCGAGGAAGGGGAGAGTTACGGAAAATCGGATTTCGGAAAAGGAAAAAGAATACTTCTTGAATTTGTATCGGCAAATCCTACAGGACCTATGCACATAGGAAATGCAAGGGGCGGAGCTTTGGGAGATTGTCTTGCAAGTGTTCTGGAGTGTGCAGGATACAGCGTTGACAGAGAATTTTATGTAAATGATGCAGGAAATCAGATTGAAAAGTTCAAGACATCGCTTGAAGCAAGATATTTACAGATTTATGACAGTTCTGTGGAAATTCCCGAGGACGCATATAAGGGAGCTGATATTACAGCACACGCAGAAGCTTTCAATAAAATTTATGGTGACAAATATCTGAATACAACGTCAGAGGAACGCAGACAGGCACTTTGTGACTATGCACTTCCGATAAATATTGCAAATCTTAAAGCTGACCTTAAAAAGTACAGGGTAGAGTATGACAACTGGTTTCTTGAAAGCTCACTGCACAACAGCGGAGCAGTTTCCGACATTATAGAGAAGCTCAGGGAATCAGGACATACATATGAGCTTGACGGAGCATTATGGTTCAGAACAACGGATTTCGGAGATGATAAGGACAGAGTTCTTTTGCGTGCCAACGGAGTTCCAACATACCTTGTACCCGATATTGCATACCATTACAATAAGCTGGTAACAAGAGGTTACGATACCGCAATAGACATTCTCGGAGCAGACCATCACGGATATATTCCCAGAATAAAAGCATCTGTACAGGCATTGGGTGTTGACCCCGACAGACTGGATATCATAATTATGCAGATGGTTCGTCTTATAAAGGACGGCGATGTATACAAGCTTTCAAAGCGTTCGGGAAAGGCTGTAACCCTGAATACTCTTATAGAGGAAGTTCCCGTTGATGCGGCAAGATTTATATTCAATATGCGTGAGCCTAACACTCAGATGGATTTTGATATAGATTTAGCAGTAGCACAGGATTCACAGAACCCTGTATACTATGTTCAGTATGCACACGCAAGAATTTGCAGTATAATAAAATCTCTTGAAAAGGACGGAATATCTGCGAAAAACTGTTCATATGAGGAGCTTGCACTTCTTAAAACAGATGAGGAAAGAGAGCTTATATCTCATATATCAGCGTATACAAACGAAGTAATAGCTTCCGCAAGAGAATACGACCCTACAAGGATAACAAAGTATGTATTGCAGCTTGCAGCACTGTTCCATAAATTTTACAATGCGTGCAGGGTTAAGGGAGAAAATCAGCAGCTTACTCAGGCAAGATTACAGCTTTGTACGGCAACAAGAACGGTAATAAAGAATGTTCTTACAATGCTCAAGATAAACGCTCCCGAAAGTATGTAAAATAAAGAACCCACCCACAGAAACAAAAAACATAAAGTTTAGGTCAAGCCTTTTCAAAGGCTTGCGGTTTCCAAAGGCGGAGCCTTTGGTGGGATTTTCAAGGGCAAAGCCCTTGAACTCACATCACAAAAAATGCCGAATGACATTATACGTCATTCGGCAATACGGCGGTGCGGAAGCTATTAATGAGCTTCCGCACCGCCGCTGTTTCTTTTAGTAAGCAGAAAAACTTGACATAAAGCATTTACTTAAGCTTCACAACATACCTGTTGACCATAGCTGTGCTGTTTTTCAAAGGAACAGATGTTTCTTCTGTTTTAATCAATACACCGCCGCATTTCTGTATAACTCTGTTTGAGCCGATATTCTCAACCACAGCGTCTATTTTAACCTCAGAGAATCCCTGTGAAAGCAAATAGTTAAGCAGGCACTTACATGCTTCAGTCATATAACCGTTGTTCCAGTATGCTTTTGAGATATTGTATCCTATTACGGGAATATTATTTTCATAATCAACAACATCAATGCCGCCTATAAGCCTGTTTTCACTTTTCAGAACGATGGCAAAATTAAGCCTTTGGGGTTTTTCATACTCGCTTACCCAATAACTAAGTAAAGCTCTTGTTTCGTCAACGTTTTTATGAGGATTCCAATTCACGTATTTAGCAACCTCTGCATCATTTGCCCAGCCGTAAAACATATCTTCGGCATCATCGATATCAAAGGGTCTTAAAATAAGTCTTTCTGTTTCGAGTGTAAGCTTCATAATCAGTCACGCCTTTTTACTGATATTTAAAAAATGCCGCTTTCACGGCATTTTTATTTTTTGTATTTAGTTGTTTAAGGGTTTCACCCTTAAAAATCCTGACCAAAGGCTCCGCCTTTGGAAACCGCAAGCCTTTGAAAAGGCTTGACCTAAACTTTATGGTTTTATTACTTTTCGCTGTTGATAATATTTTCAACAACCTTTTCAATATTGCTCTGACAAAGACCGAATAATTCGAGAAGTTCTTTTGCAGGACCTGAATAACCGAATTCATCGTTTACACCTATTTTTGTAACCTTGACAGGACATTCTGTACAAACGACATCGCATACAGCGTCACCAAGACCGCCTACTATATTATGCTCCTCTACTGTTACAATTCTGCCTGTTTCCTTTGCAGCCTTTACGATAAGTTCTCTGTCAATAGGCTTTATTGTGTGTATATTTATAAGTCTTACATTTATGCCTTTTTCCTCAAGAGATTTCACAGCCTTGAGAGCCTCATTTACTACAAGACCCGTTGCAACAACTGTAATATCGTTTCCTTCGTGGAGAGTTATGCCTTTGCCAAGCTCAAACTTATAGGTATCGGGGTCATTGAAGCTGTCTATAGCAAGTCTGCCAAGACGGATATATACAGGGCCGTTGTAAGCATATGCAGCCTTTACAGCCTCGACCATTTCGTAATGGTCGGCAGGGTTGAGAACCATCATACCTGGGATAGCTCTCATAATTGCTATATCCTCTATACACTGATGAGTTGCACCGTCCTCGCCTGTAGAAATACCTGCGTGTGAGCCTGCTATCTTTACATTGAGATGAGGATAAGCCACCGAGTTTCTTATCTGTTCAAATGCACGTCCTGTTGCAAACATTGCAAATGATGCGGCAAACGGAACTTTTCCTGATGCAGCCAGACCTGCAGCAACTCCTATCATATTTCCCTCAGCGATACCACAGTTTATAAAGCGTTCGGGGAACTCCTTTTTAAAGATACCTGTTTTAGTTGCAGCCGCAAGGTCTGCATCAAGGACTACTATATCATCATGTGTCTTTGCCAGCTCGCACAGTGCAAGACCAAAGCTTTCTCTTGTTGCCTTATTAATAATCTTTGCCATTATAAAAGTGCCTCCAACTCATTAAGTTTTGCTTCAAGCTCTTTCATTGCAAGCTCATACTGCTCTTTATTTGGAGCTGTTCCGTGCCAGCCTACCTGATTTTCCATAAACGAAACATCTTTGCCCTTTACGGTGCTTGCGATTATTACGGACGGCTTACCCTTTACCTTTTTTACGCTTTCAAAAGCAGCTTCTATTTCATCAAAACAGTGACCGTTAATCTTGACAACATTAAATCCGAATGCCTCAAATTTCTTATCAAGAGGTTCAATACCGCCTATTTCAGCTACAGTTCCGTCTATCTGCAAGCCATTGCAGTCGATTATAAAGCAGATATTGTCAAGCTTCTTGTGACCTGCAAACATAGCAGCTTCCCATACCTGACCCTCTTCGCACTCGCCGTCACCAAGGAGAGTATACACACGGTAATTTTTATTATCCATTTTACCTGCCATAGCCATACCGCAAGCTGCCGATACTCCCTGACCGAGTGAGCCTGAACTCATATCTATTCCGGGTGTACCTTTCATATCGGGGTGACCCTGAAGCATTGCTCCGACGTGTCTGAGAGTTGTAAGCTCATTCCAGTCAAAGAAGCCCTTTAATGCCAAAACAGCATAAAGGCTGGGACAGCAGTGTCCCTTTGAAAGAACAAATCTGTCTCTGTCGCTCCAATGAGGATTGTTGGCATCAACATTCATTTCCTTGAAGTAAAGATATGTATAGATGTCAGCGGCTGACAGTGAGCCGCCCGGATGACCTGATTTAGCGTTGTACGTTCCTATAATAGCTCCCATACGTGACTTGCATGCCAATATTTTAAGCTGCAGCTTTTCCGCACTGTTCATAATAGAAAACTTCCTTTCTCTGATTACCTGAGGAAAAATCATAATTAAATGAGCTATGACCTGTCCTCCTGAATACTCATTACTCCAGTACATTATATACGAAAATAAATTTTAATACAAGTACATTTTTCGTGTTTGTTATTATTAATATTTCAAAATGTGATTTTGAAGTATATTTGGTTATTATTTTAACACATCAGTACGTATAAATCATACTTTTCTGACAAAACTATTGACATAATTCCATTTTAAGCAGGGAAGTGCTTTGTATGCAGTATAAAAATCTGGCAGAGCTTATAAGAGAAAGCAACAGCACAAGAAAATATTTTTTGTCACAGCCCGTATGGCTGCAGATAGAGCTTCATAATTTCAATGAGTATATACATTCCGCTCAGCAGCTTCATTACTCCGTTGATATTCTGATACAGCAAAGAAATATGCCCTGATACAAAATTTTTGAATTATCCTGCTTACCTTCCTGTATGCCCTCGTCAGAAAATTTTAAACAGGCTCTGAGCGAATGCTTGCAAATTTATTTTTATTTACGGTTTATGTTGATTTTTACCAAGTGATTTGTTATACTATCATTAAATGCAGTAAATTATGTTTAAATTTTGCCGAGAGGAATATTATGAAATATTGTAAGAAGTGCGGAAGAATAGAAAAGGAAAATGCCGTATACTGTCCTGATTGCAGAAACAGCAGACTTGCAGAGGGAGAACCCGACAGGAATTTTCCTGTTGCAGTGCTGAGGGCGGCAGGCTTTGAAAAGCAGAGAATTTGTTCGGTGCTTGATGATGCCGACATACCATACAGCACAAAAATTGCAAGAAAGCAGTTTTCAGCAGATGCGGTGACAGGCAGCAGCAATGCCGATTACGATATTCTTGTTCCATACGGATTTTACGCCAAGACACGGGATATTCTGATAGGAATAAATGCAGTACAGCCTGATGAAGATGACGAAAAAACCAAAGCTCTTTCCGAGGAAGAGGAGAAAGAGCTTTCAGATGACTACTACAGCACAAAGAACAAGCTTATAAGAGCAGTTGCAATAATACTGTTTTTAGCGGTTGTCACAGGTGTAGTTCTTGGAGTAGATGCGGTTATGGCACTTGTCAGGGGTTTTATGAATTTTTCCTGAAGCCGCTCTTATACGACAGAATATCGGCAGTTTTTGTGGCAGAATAGTCATGGGAGGACAAACGGAATATGTCTGATTTGAATTTTATCGAAAGGCTTGAACGCATTACTGTAGTCTGCGGTCATTACGGAAGCGGAAAAACAAATTTTTCCTTAAATCTTGCTATGGATATGGCGAAAAAAAACAGCAGCAAAAATATTACTCTTGTTGATTTGGATATAGTGAACCCTTATTTCAGAAGCTCGGATTACAGGGAGCTTCTTGAAAACAGCGGAATACACGTTATAGCACCGAAATATGCCGGTACAAACCTTGATACTCCTGCACTTTCGGCAGAGATTGACAGCGTTTTCTGTAATGATGATACGAATGTCATTTTTGATGTCGGAGGAGATGATGCAGGTGCTTTTGCTTTGGGCAGATATTCTGACAAGATAAAGCAGGAAAAATACTCGTTCATATATCTTGTGAACAGATACCGTAACCTGACAAGCACACCTGAAGCTTCGGTCGAAATACTCGGCGAGATTATGTGTGCCTGTGGTCTTATGCCTTCGTATATAGTGAACAATTCTCATTTACAGTGGGAAACAACTCCCGAAACCATCACAGACGCATTAAGCTACGGTGAAAAAATTGCAGATATTGTAAATGTGCCGCTTCTCTGTACCACAGCACCCGATTTTCTGAAAAACAGAGAAAAGCTTGCTGACCTTGGTCTTTACTACGTAAAATCCATAGTCAGACCGCCTTTTTATTCATAAAAAGCCTCTGAAAAACTTATTTCGGGGGATTTTTGTGGTATTTTCAGCGGAAAAGCTCCTGAAACGAAATAATAATATGAATTATGAAAGGAATGATTTAAGATAATGGCTTACATAGAAGTAGATGAAAGCTTATGCAAGGGCTGCGGAATGTGTGTAAACGCCTGTCCTAAAAAGATAATAGAGCTTGACAAAAATAAGCTTAATGCAAAGGGTTATCACCCTGCAAGAATTATGGAAGCGGATAAGTGCATAGGCTGCAAGGCTTGTGCGACAATGTGTCCCGACATAGCAATAACCGTATACCGATAAGGCAAGTAACGAAAGGATATGAATATCATATGGAAGAGAAATTCTTAATGAAAGGTAATGAGGCACTGGCTGAAGCCGCTATTCAGGCAGGCTGCAGACATTTTTTCGGTTATCCTATTACCCCTCAGACAGAGCTGGCAGCATATATGGCAAAGAAAATGCCAAAGGTCGGCGGTACATACCTTCAGGCTGAGTCTGAGCTTGCGGCTGCAAATATGGTTCTTGGTGCAGCGGGAGCAGGTGTAAGAGCTATGACATCTTCAAGTTCACCCGGAATAAGCCTGAAATCTGAGGCAATATCATATATGGCAGGAAGTGATATACCTGCACTGATAGTAAACGTACAGAGAGGCGGCCCCGGACTTGGAGGAATACAGCCTTCGCAGTCCGACTACTGGCAGGCTACAAGAGCAACGGGACACGGAGATTTTCAGATACTTGTTTTCGCACCGGCTTCGGTACAGGAAATGGTTGACCTTGTAGGTCTTGCATTTGATAAGGGCGATGAGTACAGAATGCCTGCTATGATACTGGCAGACGGTATGCTAGGACAGATGATGGAACCCGTAAAATTTCCCGAAAAATCAGAGCAGCACTTACCAGATAAGCCTTGGGCTTGCTGCGGACATCAGAACAAAAGAAAGCATAATGTACTCAATTCTCTTTTCCTTTCACCCTCTGAACTTGAAAATCTTATAATTGAAAGATACAAAAGATATGACATAATCAAGGAAAAGGAACAGAGATGGGACGAATATATGCTGGACGATTCCGATATAGTACTTGTAGCATACGGAGCTTCCGCAAGAGTTTCACATACAGCCGTTGATATGGCAAGAGAACAGGGAATAAAGGCAGGTCTGCTCAGACCTATAACCCTCTGGCCGTATCCGAACAAGGCATTTGAAAAACTCAAAGATACAGCAAAGGCATTCATAAGCGTAGAAATGAGTATGGGACAGATGGTAGACGATGTAAGGCTTGCGGTAGAGTGCAGAAAGCCTGTATACTTTACAGGAAGAACAGGCGGAAAAATACCTAATCCCAATGAAGTATTAAAGAAAATAACAGAAGTGGAGGGTACTCTGTAATGGAGGAAAAGAAAATATTCAGCAGACCTCACGCACTGACGGATATACCGTTTCACTACTGTGCAGGCTGCACACACGGAATAATACACAGGCTTGTAGCCGAGGTAATAGACGAGCTTGGCTGCGAAGGACATACAGTAGGAGTATCGCCCGTAGGCTGTGCAGTAATGAACTATGATTATTTCGGTTGCGATATGATAGAAGCACCTCACGGAAGAGCCCCCGCCGTAGCAACGGGAATAAAAAGAGCCAGACCCGAAAATGTTGTCTTTACATATCAGGGTGACGGCGACCTTGCTGCTATAGGAACGGCAGAAACCGTACACGCAGCCACAAGAGGCGAAAATATTACAATAATATTTGTAAACAATACAATCTATGGTATGACAGGCGGACAGATGGCACCTACCTCACTTCCCGGACAGATAACACAGACTACACCTTACGGACGTGACGTTAATTCCGCAGGCTATCCCGTAAGAATATGCGAGCTTTTATCATCGCTTGACGGTGTTGCACTTGCTCAGAGAACTGCTGTGGATACTGTAAAGAACGTCAACGAAACCAAAAAGGCAATACGCAAGGCATTTCAGAATCAGATTGAAGGAAAGGGCTTTTCGATAGTCGAAGTTCTGTCAACCTGTCCGACAAACTGGGGAATGAACCCGATACAGGCACTCGACTGGCTCAGGGAAAATATGATACCCTACTATCCTCTCGGTGTGTACAAGGACGAAGAGAAAGGAGCCAGACTAAAAAATGAGCAGAAACTTTGATATATTATTTGCAGGCTTCGGCGGACAGGGCGTTCTCTTTTCGGGAAAGATTGCAGCTTATGCAGGTCTTTATGACGATAAGAACATAACATGGCTGCCGTCATACGGCCCTGAAATGAGAGGCGGTACGGCAAACTGCAGCGTATGTATTTCAGATGAGCCGATAGGTTCGCCCTGTGTGGTATCACCTACTGCATTTGTAGCATTGAACCTTCCGTCATTTCAGAAATTCAAGGACAGCGTGAAAACGGGCGGTACTATGATAGCCGACAGCTCACTTATACCCGAAAAATGTGACAGAACCGACATAAATATATTTTATGTGCCTGCTGCAAAGCTTGCCGCCGAAAACGGTCTTGACGGACTTTCAAATATAATACTTCTCGGAAAGCTTTTCAAGGAAACAGGCTTCTGCACAAGGGAATCCCTTGACAAAGCACTGGTACACTGCGTACCCAAAAGTAAGCAGCATCTTTTAGAGCCTAACAAGAGAGCATTACAGCTCGGTATGGATTGTTGATTTTTTAAAATTTTAGCTTAAATTATGAGCTTAAACAGCATTGTGTTGCCCCTTATGCCGTTAAAGGTATAAGGGGCAACGTGAGGCGATTGCAGCCGTCAAAAGTGTTCACTTTTGACAAAATTCAAGCGAATGCTTGAATTTTCACGGCGGCATCTGCCGCCGTGGGCTGCAATCGCCTACCCAGAGCGAAGCCGCAGACTTTGAAAACAGGCTGATATTATTGATGAAACGGAGATAGAAATGTTTGGATTATTTAACAGCGGTTCAATAGAGTATATCGCAGTAGGTCTGGGAAATCCGGGGAAAAAATACGAAAATACCCGACATAATACAGGCTTTATTGCTATAGACAAGATAGCGGAAAAATACGGCTGCAATATAAACAGGCTCAAGTACAATGCCCTTACCGCAGAATGCGTCATAGCAGGGAAAAAGGTACTTCTTATGAAGCCGCAGACCTTTATGAACCTGAGCGGTGAAGCTGTAACTCAGGCTATGAACTTTTACAAGATACCTGCCGAAAAAGTGGTAATAATTTTTGATGACATATCCCTTGACGTAGGAAGAATGAGAATAAGAAGAAAAGGCAGTGACGGCGGACAGAGAGGAGTCCGCAGTATAATAGGGTTGAGCGGAAGCGAAAACTTTCCACGCATAAAGATAGGAATAGGGGAGAAGCCGCATTCGGGCTGGCAGCTTGCCGACTGGGTTCTGTCACGCTTTACAAAGGAAGAAATTGAAACTCTCGATAAGGTTACGGACAATGCGTGTAAAGCACTCGAATATATAGTAAGCGGAAATATTGACAAAGCTATGTCCGAATACAATTCATAAAAAAGAGGTGTCTGATGAAATTTCTCAATAAAATATTGGAAAAACTCCCGGAATATAAGCTTCTGAAAAAAGCCGCAGCGGTAAAAGGAGCATGTGCTGTTACGGGACTTTCCGCAGTACATAAGGCACATATAATAAATTCACTCCCGTTTTCGCTAGGAATGGGAGCTTTTGTGGTTGTATCAGATGAACACGAAGCACAGGTTATGCTCAATGACCTTACAGCTATGGGTAAGACAGCATACTTTTATCCTGTAAGGGATTTTATATATAAGGATATAAAAAGCCGTTCAAGAGAGTATGAGCATCAGAGAATAAACGTACTCTGCAAAATTCTTGAAAACAATGCGGACATTGTAATAACCACAATAGACGCACTCGCCCAATACACTATTCCAAAGTCTGTACTGAAAAAAGCGGCACTTACGCTCGAAAGCGGAAAGGAAATTTCTATTGACGAAGTTATACAGACGCTTGTTCTTAACGGATATGAACGCTGTGATATAGTAGAGGGTGCAGGACAGTTTGCAAGCCGTGGAGGAATACTCGATTTATTTATGCCAGATACGGAAAAGCCCGTAAGAATAGAATTTTGGGGCGATGAAATTGATACAATCAATACGTTTGACACCGAAACTCAAAGACGTATTGATTATGTTGAAAAAATCACAGTAGTTCCTTCGGTTGAGGTTCTTATAAATGACAAGCTGCTTCTTGCCGATAAAATAACGCAGAAGTTAAAACTTTTAAGAGGTAAAAACTCAGCTAAAGCAAAGGAAATACTTCAAAGTGAAGCCGATATGCTTATGCAGGGAATAACTCCTGGTTCGGCTGATAAATTCATAAACCTTGTATATGACGAGAAAAATTCCCTTCTTGACTATATCGAAAACAGAATAATATTCATATCTGAACAAACCAAGGTAAAATCAAGACAAAATTCATTCTATACCCAGTATAACGGAGAATTAAAGGATAATTTTGCCGCAGGAAGTCTTTGCAAGGGCTTTGAAAGCTATTGTGCTGAAAAATTTGAGGTATGGGACTTTTTCGGCAAGGGAACTGTCGTTTTTCTTGATAATTTTACACACGGCTCATATGAACTGCCGCTTAAGGAGCTTATAAGCTTCAACGCAAAACAGCTTTCTCTGTGGAGCGGTTCATACAAGGTTCTTAAAGAAGAACTTGATGCTGATTTTTCAAGCGGTATGACGGTTGTCATTTTTGCAGGAACGGAAAAAAATGCGGTATCTGTTGAACAGCAGCTCAAAGATGAAAGCTACCCCGTACAGTTTGTAAAGGATATTGAAAAACCTCTGCCCGATAAAATTTACGTTATGGAAGGTGCGTTATCCTCAGGATTTTTATATCCTCAGGCAAAGTTCAGACTTGTTTCTCACGGAACAGTGTTCAAAGCCGCAAAAAAGAAGCTTTCCAGACCTAAAAATGCACAGCAGATATATTCTCTTGAAGAACTCAGCACAGGCGACTATGTTGTGCATACAAAGTTTGGAATAGGCGTATACAGAGGCATAAACAAACTCGAAAAAGACGGTGTTATAAAAGATTATATTACCATACTTTACGCAAAGGACGACGAACTTTATGTACCTGTAACACAGCTCGATATGGTTTCAAAGTATATAGGGCCGCAGGAGGATAAAAAGATAAAGCTCAGCAGACTTGGCGGAAACGACTGGGCAAAGGCTAAATCAAGAGTAAGAAGTGCCGTAAAGGATATAGCAAAGGAACTTATCAGACTTTATTCAGAACGTATGAAGTCCAAAGGATATGCGTTTTCAAGAGATAACGAATGGCACAGAGATTTTGCCTCTCACTTTGAATACGAGGAAACAAGCGACCAACTCCGCTGTATAGAGGAAATAACAAGCGATATGGAAAGACTTGCACCAATGGACAGACTTTTATGCGGAGATGTAGGCTTCGGAAAAACAGAGGTAGCATTAAGAGCAGCATTCAAGTGTGTAGCTGATTTAAAGCAGTGTGCATTGCTTTGTCCCACAACCATTCTTGCCTGGCAGCACTATCAGACAGCTTTGAGAAGATTTGAAGGCTTTGACGTAAAAATAGAACTTCTTTCACGTTTCCGAACTTCTGCTCAGCAAGCCGAAATAATAAAAGAGCTTAAACAGGGCAATATTGATATGGTTATCGGAACGCACAGACTTATTTCAAAGGATATAAAATTCCATGATTTAGGACTTGTCATAATAGACGAGGAACAGCGTTTCGGAGTTGCTCAGAAAGAGCGTTTCAAGGAGCTTTGCAGTAATGTAGATGTTCTCACACTTTCCGCAACGCCTATTCCAAGAACTCTCAATATGGCTATGAGCGGAATAAGGGATATGTCCGTTCTGGAGGAAGCTCCTCAGGACAGACAGCCTGTACAGACCTATGTAATGGAATATGACCGTGAGGTTATATTTGAAGCAATCAAAAGAGAACTCCGTAGAGGCGGTCAGGTTTTCTATCTGCACAACAGCGTTGAAACTATAGATAGCTGTGCATTCGGTATATCTGAGGGAATACCCGAAGCGAATGTCGGAGTTGGTCACGGAAAAATGAGCGAACATCAGCTTTCCGAGGTCTGGAGAAAAATGTTGGAACAGGAAATAAACGTGCTTGTCTGCACTACTATCATAGAAACAGGTGTCGATATTCCTAACGCAAATACCCTGATAATAGATAATGCCGATTATATGGGACTATCACAGCTTCATCAGTTGAGAGGAAGAGTGGGACGTTCTTCAAGACGTGCCTATGCCTATTTTACTTTCAGACCGATGAAAGTACTTACCGAAGTATCAGCCAAACGACTTGCGGCTATCGAAGAATTTACAGAGTTCGGCAGCGGCTTCAAGATTGCTATGCGTGACCTTGAAATAAGAGGTGCAGGAAACGTACTGGGAGCACAACAGCACGGTCATATGGAAATTGTAGGCTATGATATGTACTTAAAGCTTCTCAACGAGGCTATAAGAGAGGAAAAGGGAGAAGAAACACTTCCGCAGGATATAGAATGTTCCATAGATGTTCCTATACCTGCACACATTCCCGAAAACTACATTCCGTCTTTGAAGCTGAGAATTGCAATGTACAGACGAATTGCGGATATACGCACAAAAGAGGATGCTGCCGACGTAACAGACGAGCTTATAGACAGGTTTGGAGATGTTCCCGATGCCGTCAAAGGACTTATAGACATAGCACTGATAAGAAGCTCAGCATCATCATACGGTGTATATGAAATAAAACAGCTCAACGATGCTATGCTCTTATATCTTGCCGATGTCCGCACTCCGAAAGTGGGCGAACTTATGGGAAAGCTTGCAGGTCAGGGAATACTCAGACTTGAAAACAAACCTCATATATATCTCAAAATAAAAAAATATACACCTGTTCTGAAAATCCTGAATCAGATTTTTATTTGACATTTTACTTTACTCTGTATATATGCTATAATCAGCACTTGTCAAACTATATTACCTAAACGGAGGTCTTTAAAAAATTATGAAAAACAAATTATCAGCTTTGACAGCTTCGCTTTTTGCGATAATCGGACTTTTTATGTCATCTTTGTTTGAGTGCTTTGCACTCGGAGAGGGAAAAGGCATAACCTCAACAGGTGACAGCAGCACAATAGTTGTAGTTATAACCGCTGTACTTATGGCAGCAGCTATAATCACAATTATAATTCTTTCGATAAAGAAAAAATAAATATTTATCCAAAGGCGGCAGCTTTCCCGAAAAGCTGCCGCCTTTGGATTTCTTCATCTCTGATTTCAGAACCATAAAGTTTAGGTCAAGCCTTTTCAAAGGCTTGCGGGTCAAGGGCAGAGCCCTTGCGGTTTCCAAAGGCAGAGCCTTTGGTCAGGATTTTTAAGGGTGAAACCCTTAAACGGTATTTGGACTTGCAAAATTTCAGAATAAAAGCATATAAATAAGCAAACCGTTTTTTTATTTTACTTTGTAAAGGGAGTTGTTTGTAATTGCTGCTTGAGTTGTTGAACGGTATGTTTACTATATTTATTCTGCACCTTACCTCGTCAAACGCTTATCCGAAGCCGCTGCCTTATGCGGAGGAGAGAAAGTATCTTGAACGTGCGGCTAAGGGGGATACTGAGGCAAGAAATATTCTTGTTGAGCATAATCTCAGACTTGTTGCCCACATAGTAAAGAAATACTGTTCCGCAGGAACAAATGATTATGATGACTTAATATCAGTAGGAGTGATAGGACTTATAAAAGCTATAAACACGTTCGACATAAACAAGGCACAGAGATTAAGCTCATATGCCGCAACCTGTGTACAGAATGAAATACTTATGATGTTCAGAAGCTCCAGAAAGAGCCGTCAGGACGTATCGCTGAATGAAGTCTTTGATACAGATAAGGACGGAAACAATCTTGTACTTATGGACGTGATAGCCGTTAATGATGATATAGTTGACAGACTGGACATAAAACTGAAAAGTGAGCTTTTAGACAGATATATAAACGAAGTTCTCGATGAAAGGGAAAAAACAGTAATATTTCTGAGATACGGACTTAACGGTACGGACGAAAGAACGCAGAGAGAAATAGCTGATATGCTGAACATATCACGTTCGTATGTATCAAGAATAGAAACAAAAGCATTGAAAAAGCTGAAAAAAAGATTTGAAAAAGGCTTGTTATAAACTATAATTTTTTAAGCTTTATAATATCTTTGATTACCTCACCTGCTATAATCAGACCTGCAACTGAAGGAACAAATGCAACACTTCCGGGAATACGTTTTTTTCCGTACTCAACAGTTCTGTCAGCTTCAGGAACAGAAGGTTTTTCCTTTGAATAAACCACCTTGAGCTTTTTAATACCACGTTTTTTAAGCTCCTGACGCATTACTCTTGCAAGAGGACATACTGAAGTCCTGTAAATATCAGATACTTCAAATGCTGTCGGGTCAATCTTATTTCCTGCACCCATAGAGCTTATTATAGGCGTATCTGATTTAGCGGCATTCATCACAAGTTCTATTTTTCCCGTAACTGTATCAATAGCGTCCACAATGTAATCATAATCCGAAAAATTGAACTGAGCCGCTGTTTCAGGTATATAAAATATCCTGTGTGCGTTTACCTTTATGTAAGGACTTATCGCTTCAAGATGCTTCTTTGCAACATCGGTTTTATATTCTCCTATGGTTTCATATGTGGCAAATATCTGCCTGTTTATATTTGTCACGCTTATTGTGTCACTGTCTATTATGTCTATTTCTCCTATACCGCTTCTTACAAGTGCCTCCGCAGTATATCCGCCTACTCCGCCTATTCCGAATACAGCCACCCTTGAATTTCTGAGTATCTCCACAGCTTCGCTTCCGAGCAGCATTTCGGTTCTGGTCAGAAAATTCATTTTATCGTTATCCATAAATTCAAACTCTCCTTATAATATTTTTTTCTTCCATATGATTATACTACAAAAATTCATTTTCTGAAACACCTTAATTTAAATACGACGAATAAACGATATTATTTTTATTTAATTTTTTAACTAAAAATTCAGAAAACTATCTTTATTTTTTATAAATTATGTGGTATAATACCTAAGTATGAAGATAAGTTATATATTTATCAACAAAATTCAGGAGGTAAAGCTTTATGAAAATTACTTATATTGCAAGAAACGTAAATTTAAAGGATAACTTTAAGGAAAGAGTTGAAAAAAAGCTCGGTAAATTTGACAGAATTTTTACAGATACAGCTTCTGCCGTTGTTACGGTAACTCTGCAAAAGAATAATCAGACAGTTGAACTCACCATAAAGGACAGCGGAATGATTTATCGTGCAGAAAGTACCTGCGAGGAAATGAATGATGCAGTTGACAGAGTTATCGATATTGTAGGCGGTCTTATCCGCAAGAATAAAACAAGACTTGAAAAAAAGCATAAGGCAGCGAACATAGACAACTTTTTCGAGGACTATACCTTTACGTATGACGATATTGAACAGGACGTTCAGGAAGAAAGCTTTGAGATTGCAAGAACGAAGTCTATTCCTGTAAAGCCTATGTCGGTTGAGGAAGCCGTATTGCAGATGAATCTGCTCAATCACCAGTTCTTTATGTTCAAGGACGCAGATACTGATTATATTTCGGTTGTATATAAGAGAAAAGACGGAAGATACGGTCTGCTTGTTCCCGATGGTGATGACGAAGATTAATCAGAGATGTTTCAGCTTGGATTTAAGCTCCTACTAAGGCGATTGCAGATGCTCGTGAACTTTATGTTCACGAGCATAAGCATTGCTTACGGCAATGCTTACAATCAAAATACAAAGTATTTTGATGTCTGCAATCGCCTGTATTTGTGTGCTGAAAACCTGAAAATTTTTCACGCGTGCGGCTGTCAAAATTTGCGTAAGCAAATTTTGTTTGGAATTTCGGGGAGTTTAAGGGCTTTGCCCTTAAAAATCCCACAAGTGGCTTCGACCCTTGACCCCACCACTTTTGAAAAAAAGTGGACAAAACTTTTAATTGTCATAGCTATACAATGAGAAAACCATTCCAACCGTACAGATGAAAATTTTTTGCTTTTATGACATTTGCGAAAGGAATTTTATTATGATGATAAATATGACCGCTCCCTGTATGCTCGGAGTTGAAGGAATAGTCGCTCAGGAACTGCGTTTTCTGGGAGCAGAAAACGTCAGAGCAGAAAACGGCAGAGTTAATTTTTGCGGAGATTTTGACATTATTGCAAGAGCAAATATATGCTCACGCTACAGTGAACGCATTCTTATAGAAATGGGACGATTTACCGCAAAAACCTTTGAGGAGCTTTTTCAGGGTGTAAAGGCTCTGGAGTGGGAAAAATGGATAGGGAAATACGATAAATTTCCCGTAAAGGGCAGAAGTCTGAGTTCTCAGCTTAGCAGTGTTCCGGCGTGTCAGAAAATAATAAAAAAAGCCATAGCCGAAAGGCTTAAGGGAAAATATAAAGTAAGCTGGCTTGAGGAAAGCGGTGAGCTTTTTCAGATACAGTTTCTTATAATGAAAAACAGCGTACTTGTTATGATAGACACATCAGGAAACGGACTGCACAAGCGTGGTTACAGGGAAATTTCAACGGAAGCACCGATAAAGGAAACTCTGGCAGCAGCTATTGCAGATTTATCTCACGTACACAGCAACAGTATCGTAGCAGATCCTTTCTGCGGTTCGGGAACAAATCTTATAGAAGCAGCCTTCAAGGCTATGAACATAGCTCCCGGAAAAAAACGTGATTTTACCTTTAAGCACTGGAGCTTTTTCAGCGAAAAAATATGGGATTTGGAAATTGAAAAGGCTTTGTCTGAGGAAAGAAAAAATTCTGAGTTCAGAGGCTTTGGTTACGATATAGACGGCAAAGCCCTGAAAATAGCCGAAGAAAACGTCATAAAAGCAGGACTTGACGGTTATATCAGATTTGAAAAACGTGATATACGTGATTTTTCGTGCGGATTTGACAAATGTATAATAATAACAAATCCTCCGTATGGCGAAAGGCTTCTTGATGTTGAGCAGGCTCAGACGCTTTATAAAATAATGGGTGAAAGATTTGTAAAACGAAACGGTATGAGCTATACCATAATAACACCTGATGAAGATTTTGAGAAAATTTTCGGCCGCAGAGCAGACAAAAGACGTAAGCTTTACAATGGTATGATAAAATGTCAGGTATACATTTATTTTAAAGGCTGATAATCCGAATTTACCCTGTTTATGTATTCCAGACAGCCGCAGTATACGGAAAATGCTATTTTTTTCTGATATTCCTTGCTTTTGAGCTTTTCAAGCTCCGCATTGTTTGACAGAAAACCGCATTCCACTATTACGGAAGGCTGAGTACAGTTATACAGAAGGTATATATCCTTTGTTGCGGCTTTTTTCTCACGCTTGTTGTCAGGCTGCATCATACCTGTAACCGATAGTCTTATGCACTCTGCAAGCATTTCGCTTTTTGGATTGTTTGCAGAAAAAAATAACTGACTTCCGCTGTATTTTTCTTTTTCAAACTTGTTCTGATGTATGCTTACCGCTATCGAGTTTTTATCCTGATTGAAAATTTTAAGCCTGTTTTTCATATCGGAAACTTTTTTGGAACGCAATGTATCTTTTCCGACATCATATATGGCAATATCTGATTTTCGTGTCATAATTGTTTTTATTCCCGAATATCGGCATATTGTATCAAGCTGTTTTGCAATTCCAAGGTTTATATCCTTTTCATTTGTGCCGTCCGGAGCTACCGCTCCGCCGTCTTCTCCGCCGTGACCGGGGTCAATTACTATGACAGGAAGATAAGTCTGCGGCTGTACACTGGCATTTACCGATTTTGTGCAGCCTATGAGCAGAAATATAAGTGCAGCAATACCTATGACAGATATGACAGAGATTTTTATAAGTTCCCGTTTTGTTATTACCATAAACAGACACTCCCATTTTTTATTTTCGCATTCATTAAATTACTATGCTTACCACACATAAAATATAATTGAAAATTCTGACCGATTTTTCAGAAGGTTGACAACAGTCTGTCAGTGTGCTATACTTTTTCTGTAAATCAAATAATGTGATACACACAGAGTAGAGGTTTGAGCGTTGCTTTTTAAGCTGAGTGCTTGGCAGACGGGGAGTTGCTGCCTGGACGAATGGATTTTTATTCCTGCGGTTTGAACCTTGCATCCCGCTGTCTGACACGGTTTTATTATGCGGAGATGTATTTTTATTAATCATCTCCGTTTTTAAGAGCCTGTTTAATATCTTGACATATGCAGCTTTTTGAGCAGCATTTTGTTGAGAACAAGGAAAAAGCACAGGAATACTGACGTATTCCGAGTATTTTTGACGCATTTATCGGCAAAATATGCCCAAAAGATGCGTGTGGAAGGATATTAAACAGGCTCTAGGTTTTGTATCAACCTATTTCACAGATTTTAAGAGGGATATTTCTGATGTGTTACAGTAATCAGGAGGTATTTTTTTGAACAGTATAGTTAAGAAAAAATCAGATGTTTCAGGCAACAGTGCGAATTGTTTTAAATTTACACCTGTTCAGGCATTGACTTTCGGAGCTGTCTTTATGGCTTTGCGTGTAGTTCTGGGGTTTCTTGAAATAAATATAGGTGATTCGTACAGAATTTCGTTTGCTCTTATCCCTGTTACTCTTTCGTCTTATATGCTCGGCCCGATAACTGGTGGAATAATAGGTGCATGCGGAGATTTAATCACACTTTTGTTCAAGCCTACGGGTGCAATAAATTTCGGTATTCTTTTTGCGAAAACTCTTTGGGGAATTATTATGGGACTTTTCCTTTACAAAAAGAAAATCACTGTTCCCAGAGCAGTAATTGCAAATGCAGCGGCTATATTTGTGTGCAATATTATTATAACTACCGTAAGCTTATGTATAGCATACGGATATCCTTTTGAGGTTATAATTTTCGCACGTGTCATAACAAATCTTATAATATTCGTTCCGTATGTTGCCGCTACATACTATTTCGCACAGCTTGCGGAAAAAATATACGGAAGTATGCTGAAAACACAGAAGCAGTAATTAATATGAACGGCTCAATTATGACTCAGCCAAATAGCTTTGCTGTATTATAGGGAGATTGGTTATGGGAAGCAATAAAATAAAAAGTATGTATGTATGTTCGGAGTGCGGCTGGGAATCCTCAAAATGGGTAGGAAAGTGTCAGGGCTGCGGAAGCTGGAACACTATGCAGGAGGAAATCCGAAATACAGCCGCAAAAAGTACAGCTTCATCTAAAATCGGCATAGTATCAGTACAGGGAGTGTATGCTCCGCCTGTTGCTATGCGTGATATTGATACACGAAACGAAGAACGCTACAAAACCAATCTGAAGGAATTTGACAGAGTTCTCGGCGGCGGTATCGTAAAAGGTTCGCTCGTACTTCTGGGCGGTGACCCCGGTATAGGAAAGTCAACCATACTTTTACAGGTATGCAACAGGCTCGGAAATATGCTTAAAATTCTGTATGTTTCGGGAGAGGAATCCAAGCGTCAGATAAAGCTTCGTGCTGACAGACTGGAGGTAAACTGCGATAATCTCTATGTTGTTACCGAAACAGATATTGAAATAATCGCTCAGATTATAAAAAACGAAAATCCCGATTTAGTCATAATTGATTCCATTCAGACTATGAACCTCAATGAGCTTTCGTCTTCACCCGGAAGCGTAACTCAGGTAAGAGAATGCACCAATCTTCTTATGAAAACTGCAAAATCGCTGGAAATATCCGTAATAATAGTAGGTCACGTAAACAAGGACGGTGCTATAGCAGGGCCGAAGGTTCTTGAACATATTGTTGACGCTGTGCTTCACTTTGAGGGTGACAAGCAGATGTCATACCGAATTTTAAGAGCAGTAAAAAACAGATATGGTTCTACAAACGAAATAGGAGTTTTTCAGATGACCAATGACGGACTGAGTGAGGTTGAAAATCCGTCTATGATGCTTCTGTCGGGCAGACCTAAAAACGTTTCGGGAACGTGTGTTGCCTGTGCTATGGAGGGAAGCCGTCCGATTTTAGCGGAAATTCAGGGACTTGTCACTAACTCAGGCTTCGGAAATCCGAGGAGAATGTCTACAGGCTTTGACTATAACAGAATGAATTTGATTTTAGCTGTTCTGGAAAAGCGTGCAGGATATTTTTTCTCAAATGCCGATACATATATAAACGTTGTAGGCGGTTTAAGACTTGACGAGCCTGCCGTAGATTTAGCTGTGGCTATGTCGCTTGTAAGCAGTCTGAAAGATACCGCCATACTTGAAAATGCACTTGCTTTCGGTGAAATAGGTCTTGCGGGAGAGATAAGAGGAGTTTCGCAGGCAAGTGCAAGAATATCGGAGGCTATAAGGCTTGGATTTTCAAAAATTGTTCTGCCTTATCAGAATCTTAAAAATATAAAGAAAGAAAATTATCCCGATGCGGAGCTTGTCGGAGTAAGAAACATACGTGACGCTTTCAGGGCTATGACGGAAAATAAGTAGGATAGTATCTTGTATAACCATACCCTGTTATAGTATAATAAAAATACTGATGTAAGCAGCTTTTATGTAAAGTGCAAATCAGACATATGTCTGATTTGCTTCTTTGGAAAAAATTCAGCGGTTATCTGTGCAATCCGTACAGTCTGTACTGTCGGTGCAGTCATTGAAGCTTCTGCTGTTGGGATTGTTACTCTGATTTTTTTGTGAATTGTTAGGACGGCTGTTCTGACTGCCGCTTTTTTTCTGAGATTTATTCTGATTATTGCTCATAAGGTCTTACACCCCCTTTACGTTAATATTATGTACTGTTTTCAGACTTTGTATTCATTTTGTGCAGGAAAGGATTTTTAAATGGAAATCAATTTACCTTATACATTTTTAAAAAGAATGGAAAATATTCTGAAAGATGAATATGAAAGTTTCCTGAGGTGTTATAACGAAAAGCCCTTGAAAGGTCTTAGGGTCAATACGATAAAATGTTCCGTTGAAAAGCTGAAATTACTGCTTGATACAGAACTCAGACCATCGCCTTTCTCTGATGTCGGATTTTACATAGAGAGTGATGAAAAACTCGGAAACAACCCTCTGCACCACTGCGGAGCATTCTATATACAGGAACCGTCAGCGTCAGGTGCGGTAAAGGCTCTGAAAATAGAGCCTGATGACAAGGTTCTTGACCTTTGTGCCGCACCGGGAGGAAAATCTACTCAGATAGCGGCACTTCTCGGAGAAAAAGGCTTTTTATGGAGTAATGAGATTATAAAAAGCAGAGCAAATATACTGCTTTCCAATATAGAAAGAATGGGTATAAAAAACTGCGTTGTTTCATCGCTTTCACCCGAAAAACTTTGTCCTGAGCTGGGAGGATATTTTGATAAAATTCTGGTAGATGCTCCCTGTTCGGGGGAGGGTATGTTCAGAAAGGATACACAGGCAATATCCCAATGGTCTGAGGAGCATACAAAATCCTGTATGGAACGTCAGCTTCAAATTCTGAGAAGTGCAAGGGACTGTCTTAAAAAAGGCGGAATACTTGTGTACAGCACCTGCACATTTTCAAAATACGAAAACGAGGACGTTATAGATACGTTTCTTACTGAAAACAGCGATTTTGAACTCTGCGACTGCGGTTTTCTGGAATTTGGCAGAGAGGGGATAGATATGCCCTTTGCAAGACGCATATATCCTATGGACGCAGGAGAGGGACATTTTATAGCAAGACTTCGGAGAAACAGCGAACCCGAAGAATATACTCCCGATGATTACAGAAACAGCACTGTAAAAGAAAACAGGGAAACAAAGGAAATAATAAAAAAAGCAAAAGAACTTTATTCGGAAATATTTTCAAAGGAAGATTATCCTGATTTTACGGTTGTGAATGATAAAATTATGATAAATCCCGTATGCTCGCCCGTTTTCGGAGGTAAAGGAATAGTGCGTAAGGGAATACTTTTCGGAGAGATAAGAAAAAACAGGATTGAGCCGTCACACCAGCTTTTCACCTGTGCGAAAAAGTCGGAATTAAGGAATGTTATTGATTTAGACTATAGGGATAACCGTATAAATACCTATCTTCTCGGCGGAGAGATTGAAGCAGAAAACGGTATAAAGGGTTATACCGCAGTTTGCGTAAACGGTATGACGCTGGGATTCGGAAAAGCTTCAGGAGGAATATTAAAAAATAAATACCCCAAAGGGTTAAGAAAGGTCAAGTAAAGAATTTGAGTATACAGCTTTCAAACATAGGCAATATAAAGGAAATACTTACAAGGCACGGATTTACGTTTTCAAAGTCTTTGGGACAGAATTTTCTGATAAATCCTACCGTATGTCCCAGAATGGCAGATTACAGCATACCCGATAAAGATACCTGCGTTATAGAAGTAGGGCCGGGAATAGGAGTTCTGACCTGTGAGCTTGCAAAACGTGCGGAAAAGGTAATTGCTATAGAGCTTGACAAAAGACTTATTCCTGTTCTTGATGAAACGCTTTCGGAATTTGACAACGTAAAAATCATAAATGATGATATACTCAAAATCGACCTGAAAAAATTGATTGCGGAGGAATTTCCCGATAAAAACGTAGTAGTATGTGCAAATCTGCCGTACTATATAACCTCACCTGTAATTATGAAGCTGCTTGAGGAAAGACTTCCCATAACATCGCTTACTGTTATGGTTCAGAAAGAGGCTGCAAAGAGAATTTGTGCCGAAGTCGGTACAAGACAATGCGGAGCAGTAACGCTTGCGGTAAACTATTACGCAAAACCTGAAATTCTGTTTGAAGTTTCGGCAGGAAGCTTTATGCCCGCACCAAAGGTGGATTCAGCCGTTATACAGCTCGGAATACTTACCGAGCCTCCCGTAAAAGCAGATAACGAAGAGCTTTTGTTCAGGGTGATAAAATCAGCTTTTGCCCAGAGAAGAAAAACTATTGTAAATTCTGTTTCTTCGGGACTTTCAATGCCGAAGGCTCAGATTGCGGAGATACTCGCCGATGCAGGTGTTTCGGGTAATGCCAGAGCAGAACAGCTTACACTTAAACAGTTTGCGGATATTACCGACTGTCTGAACAGTATCATAAACGATTGAGAAACAGGTGTTATTGCAAGTATGAACCATAAGCATAGGGGAAAGACCTCGTCTTTTTTATTTACAAATATGAGCGACAGCGAAAGACGCTTCGGAATACTGGAAAATGGAAATATCTACAGTAAAAACGCTCAGCCGTCACGGGATATTTTTCAGAGAAGAATGGCAAGACTTTATGACTGCAAAAGTTCGTTCAGCAATAAAGCATATTCTGTATCTGAGCTTTTGCTTACCGCACTTGCAAGCGGAAACGAAAAAATAGCACTTCATACCGCAACATTTTTTCCGCTGAAAAAAATGATACTCAGTATCGCCGATAGTCACAGTATAAGAATTGTGATGTTTGAAAAAGCTTCCGAGCTTGAAAATATTGCAAAAAACGGAGTAAAAGCAGTAATTATGTCGTCAATGTCGGCTGAATATGGCTTTTTATGTATGAAAGAAGCTTCATCAGTTTGCAGAAAGTTCAATATACCGCTTGTTGCAGACAATACATTGACTACCGTTTTTATACTGAATCCTTTTGATTTCGGTGCGGATTTGGTTATGGAGCTTTCACAGCTTATATCAGCAGGAAACGGGAAAAACTGCTATCTTACGCTTATGGAAAAAAACAGCCTGAATTGTCTGCATGAAAACAATAAATATATCAGACTTTTTCCTTTTCTCAAATATTCATATCCGATAACTGCTTATCTCAGCCTTAAAAGCAGACGTGCAGGTTTGCTCAGCGGCTCAAAGGAAGTACAGGCTGAATATTATATGCTTTGTCAGGGACTTAAAACACTTGAAAACCGCATTGAAATTCACAGTCAGAACAGCAGAATTATAGCGGAAACTGCCGCAGGCTTTTCGTCTGATATTTCTTACAGTATGTTCAATGACAGATGCTTTCTTTTTCTGAGAATAGCTCCTGAAAAAAATAAGATTGATGCAGTTATGGAAAAGCTTTCCGATATAACTGTCAGAAGTTTTAGTGATTTGTTTTCAATATACAGTTGCACGGCTGTATATTTTTCAGAAAAATATATGTATGTAAAATCGGGAACAGAACCCACAGGTTATCTGAAACAGCTTTTTACCATAGTATGAGCTGAAACCAACGGGGCTGCGATTGCATTTTGCAGCGGCAAATGCCGCTGAGGCAGCAATCGCAGCCCCTCGTCTGTACCGACTATGGCGGTACAGACGAGGGATAGCCTGAAAAATCAGTGATAAATATAATCAATATGTCGTTGTAAAACAGTTGACATATACCGTATATAGCGATATAATGATTTTACAGAATTAATTTATATAATAACTGTATGGAGGTTTTTGTTATGATTACTGAAAGTATTAATAATATAAAGGTAAACGTTACGGGCGGAGAGCTTAAGAGTGAGGAAATAAGTGCTTATATAAAGCATGCTAAAGGCAAATTTTCAGGACGTACTATTAAGGCTATGGATATTAAAGTTGACGGTGATTATGTAGATATAGACTATACCCTTGAACCTATAAAGTTTGAACGTATACGCAGAATAACAGGTTATCTTGTGGGAACTACCGACCGTTTCAATAATGCAAAGCGTGCAGAGGAAAGTCAGCGTGTAAAGCACAGCCTTGACGGAATTATGGAAAAAATCTGAAAATTTACAGGTTCAGTTACTTTACTTACAAAATTATATCGAAACAGAAAAGCGTTGCAGAACTTCATTGTAAATTTTCAAATAGAATACAAAAATTACTTTGAGCCGTTAAAAGCCGATACAACTATTAAAAACCGAGAAAACCGCATAACAAAGCCGATTTTAAGGTGTTAAATTTCTTAAGGGCATCTCTAAAAACCCCTATACAAAAGAGTGAGAAAGCGTTATAATAGAAGTATGAGAAATATACAGTTAGGGTTCTTTGATACGGAGAACAGATAT
>ONBJ01000044.1 GCA_900316025.1 uncultured Eubacteriales bacterium | reverse complement strand
GATCCATCGGTGGAACAATCGTCAACAATGACCCATTCGAAGTCTTTGAACGTTTGGGCGATTACGGAACCGAACGTGCCCTCAAAAACAGCCTCGGCATTATAGAGGGGCGTAACAATGGAAATGAGGGGATTTGCGTTCATCTTCAGCATGATAATACCCCTCTAAAGAGGGTTGCTCTAGAAGAAGTAGGGAAAATAGAGCAGGTAAGAAAGGGCGAAAAGTCCTCTGTGCTTACGATTTCAGCAAAAAAGGTTCTTGAGGGAACTAAGGTCGGCGACAGCATAGCTGTAAACGGAATTTGTCTTACAGTAACCTCGTTGAGTGAAAACAGCTTTTGTGCGGATGTAATGGCTGAAACTATGAGAAGAACAAATCTCGGAGAGCAGACTGCGGAAAGCAGGGTAAACCTTGAAAGGGCGTTGACACCATTGTCAAGAATGGGAGGTCACATAGTAAGCGGACACATAGACGATACAGGAACAATAGCAGAATACCAAAAAGAAGATAATGCAACGTGGATTACAGTAAAAGCAGAAAAAAACATCTTGAAGTATATTGTAGAAAAAGGTTCTGTAGCGATAGACGGTGTAAGCCTTACCGTTGCATATGTTGACAATTCTGTATTCAAGGTATCTGTAATTCCTCATACAGCGAGCGAAACAACTCTGCTTTACAAGGGATTAGGAAATACCGTTAATCTGGAATGTGACATTATTGCAAAATATGTTGAAAAGCTTACGAGTTTTAAAGATGAAGATAAAAAAGATGATGATATAACGGAAGAAATGCTTTTGAATTATGGCTTTATTCAGTGAAAGGAGAGCTTATATGTCTGAATATAAATTCAATACAATAGAAGAAATAATTGACGACATAAAAAAAGGAAAAAACATTATTCTGGCAGATGCGGAAAGCCGTGAAAATGAGGGGGACGTAATCTGTGCGGCGGAGTATGCCACACCTGAGAACGTAAATTTTATGGCAAGCTTTGCTAAAGGACTTATCTGTATGCCTATGAGCAGGGAATATACGGAAAAGCTTAATCTTCCGCAGATGGTTGAGCAGAATACGGATAACCACAGTACAGCCTTTACGGTATCTATAGACCATATTGAAACAACGACAGGAATATCAGCTTATGAACGTTCCATAACTGCGTTGAGAACGGTTGAGGACAATGCAAAGCCGAATGATTTCCGCAGACCGGGGCATATGTTTCCGCTCAGAGCAAAGGACGGAGGAGTTCTTGAAAGAGAGGGACATACCGAAGCTACAGTGGATTTGGTAAGGCTGGCAGGCTGTAAGCCCGTTGGACTTTGCTGTGAGATTATGAAAGATGACGGAACTATGGCAAGGCTTGAATATCTTATGGAGTTTGCAAAAAAGCACGGACTAAAGATAGGAAAAATATCCGACCTGATAAGATACAGAAAAGTACACGAAGAATTTGTCGAATGTGTTGCAAGGGCGAAAATGCCGACAAGATACGGAGAATTTGATATAAGAGGCTATATAAACAAGATAAACGGAGAGCATCACGTAGTACTTACAAAGGGAGATATTTCAGACGGAGAGCCTGTTCTGTGCCGTGTACATTCCGAGTGTCTTACAGGAGATGCTTTAGGTTCAGCAAGGTGCGACTGCGGACAGCAGTATGATGCGGCTATGAAAGCCATAGCGAAAGAGGGCAGGGGAGTGCTTGTATATCTGCGTCAGGAGGGCAGAGGAATAGGACTTATAAACAAGATAAGAGCCTATGAGCTTCAGGACAGCGGTATGGATACGATAGAAGCCAACATAGCACTGGGATTTCCTGCCGATATGCGTGACTATTCGGTAGGTTCGCAGATTTTGCGTAATCTGGGAGTAAAGAAGCTCAGGCTTATGACGAACAATCCGCTTAAAATTGACGGTCTTGAAGATTACGGGCTGGAGATAGTGGAGCGTGTACCCATAAAAATTCAGGCAAACAAATATGACGAGTTTTATCTGAGAACAAAGCAGGATAAAATGGGACACATTCTTGATATGAAATAATGGAAGTTTAAGGGTTTCACCCTTAAAAATCCTGACCAAAGGCTATGCCTTTGGAAACCGCAAGCCTTTGAAAAGGCTTGACCTAAACTTTAAGGTTTATTTAACTGATAATTGAAAAGGAGATTTCAAGATGAACGTTTTAGAGGGAAAACTGATTGCAGAAGGTTTAAAGTTCGGAATAGTTGTAGGAAGATTTAATGAGTTTATAGGTTCAAAGCTGTTAAGCGGCTGTGTAGACGGACTTGTACGTCACGGAGCAGAAGAAAGTGACATAGACGTTGCGTGGGTACCGGGAGCATTTGAAATACCTGTAATAGCCAGAAAGCTTGCAGAAAGCGGAAAATATGATGCAATTATATGTCTTGGAGCGGTGATAAGGGGAGCTACAACCCATTATGACTATGTATGTGCAGAGGTTTCAAAAGGAATTGCAACTGTATCACTCAATACAGGAGTTCCCGTTATGTTTGGCGTGGTAACTACGGATACCATACAGCAGGCTATAGAAAGAGCAGGAACAAAATCAGGAAACAAGGGATATGACTGTGCTTTGGGAGCTATTGAGATGGCAAACCTTATGAAGAAAATATGATAAATTTGTATCAGATATGTTATAGTTTGAGGTGAGAATTATTTGATAAAATATATCAAAGGGCATTATATAAAAAGCATATTATTTATTTTTATACTGCTTGTAATTATATTTATTTTCATAAATATTTATAATCAATTTGGGAATGACTTTGAATTACCGGACAATAGTGTTATATTTGAAGCAAGTGATACAAAATACTGTCATTTTTCAATAGACGATAGTATTGATGTTTTTGAAGATTTAACGGAAAATGAATATAGCAGCATATTTGAACAACCTATACTTTTGTTTTTTAAACAACTTCATGACAAATATGACATTACTGTTAGCTTTTATGTGTTTTACTCTTGGGATATATCAAAAAACAGGTTTAATTTATCACAATCAACGGACAAGTTTAAAGATGAATTTGAAAACAATTCAAGTTGGTTGAAATTTGGATTTCATGCGAAAGATGCTCCAGCATATGAATACTTGAATGCTAATATAGAGGAAGAATATTATAATAAAACGGTTAATGAACTTGAACGAATAGTAGGGAAGAAAAGTATTGATTATTTTGTTAGATTGGATAGATATGTAGCAGATAAAGAAACGGTTCATATTTTAAAAAGCAGTGGTTGTAGGGGCTTGTTGATAGCACCTGATAAAAAAAGAGAAAGCTATGCCCTTACACAGCAAGAGAAAAATATGTGCTATAAGTCAGATTGGTATGTAGATAATTGTGGTATGAGATACACTCCAACAGATGTTCAAGTTGAACATATTAAAAGTGATTCCGAATTTTATGAAACAATACTATCTTTTTCACATCAACCAAGAGTTGAAATATTTACGCATGAATGGGTATTCAGTGACGATAATAGTGACGATAATGTGAAAAAATATATGAAATGGTATGCGTATACAATGAAACAAAATAATGTAGAGTTTTCATTTAGCCGTGATTAAAAATATAGTTATTTAACTTTAAAGAAGGAATGGATAGCATCATTTAGAGAACTAAAAGAAGAAAGATTGAATTTCAGGTATTTTTTCAGATAAGCCCACAATTTTTCTATAGGATTTAATTCTGGAGAATATGGAGGAAGAAATATCACCTTACAGTGTTGCTTCTGTGCCAGATGATGAAGTTAGCTTTTCCGATGAAATGCAGCATTATCCATAACAATTGTCCGTTCTTTTCCGAGCGAAGGAAGTAAATAGTTTTCAAACCAGAATTCGAATAATACGGAATCTGTAGTTCCGTTATAATGCATAGGTGCTATTATTTTATTGCCGCTTTTTCCTGAAACAATGTTGGTTCGTTTAAATTTCTTTCCGGAAATTCTGGCATATACTTTTTCTCCTCTCGGAGCATACCCGTATTCTCTGTAAATACAAGTATTTATTCCTGTTTCATCTATATAAACAATTTCATCAGCAGGAATATCTTTAATCTTTTCAAGATATTTATTTACCTGTTCTGCTTTCTGTTCTTTATATGATGTTGTCTTTTTTTTCGCGTTATTCCATATCTTTTCAAAGCTTTCCATATCGCTGTTATTGAACAATTAAAAAATTCTGCCATTTCTTTCTGAGTTGCATCAGGATGTTCTTTTACATACTCAATGAGCTTTTCAGGGTCTATTTTTTTTAATCCTCTGTTCAAAGGTTTATTAGATAAGTCACCTGTTTCTTTATATTGTTTCACCCAACTGCTCACTGCTAACTTGCTTACTCCGAATATTTCGGCTGTTTCCACCAATTTATGTCCTGCCATATAATATTTTGCCGCTGCTTCTCTTAAATCTTTACTTTTACTCATGTTTTTTTATTATAGCTCATATCTTTCCTTATTTCAAGTTAATCAGCTATATATGAATAGTGAGTGTCATAGACGGCAGCAAAAAAATTATATTTTTCTGAAACAAACGGCAGACCCGATACATTATACAATGTATCGGGTCTGCCGTCAGAAAATTATATTTGTTTATTGATCCCCTTTTTGCTTTTTCGCATTTTTTTGTTATTGTGGTTGACATTACTAATTATTTGTGTTACAATAAAAAACGTTGGAATTAATGGTGTCGAAGATTCTAACGCGGCAACCATAGTTATCTTGTTGTTTTCAGGCAATGATAGTTCAATTTCCCCTTGGACTTGTATTATGGAAGTTTCATCAGTTTTAGATGGGGTATGCGGAGTTTGAGAAGAGCTAGGTAGTGTTGTCCCGTTAAGATATGGGAACAAAATTGTTGCTGCGAGAGTTAATCCGAGGATTAACATTTTTTTTTGACGTTTCTTCATGGCATTTTCCTCCATTAAGTTAAATTTTTAGGTGATTGGCTATCCAACTGAACACCCATTTTTATTATACTTTTTTCAACAAAAAAGTCAAGCTTTTTCTCGAAAAAATTTTTAAAAAATATGTTAGAAATTTTTTCACACTCTTATTAGTAAAGGTTAAGATGAATGCTGAATTTATCTTTCTTACAAGATTCATGTTGCTGAATTCCATAGTCTTTATCATAGGAATAGACTGCATAGCAACATTTTCTGCCATTCTCAAATCTTGAGTTCTTTGCTCAAGCTCTGAAATGTCACAAATATTAAAGCAGACCTGATACATTATACGATTTATCGGGTCTGCTTTAATATTTATGAGCAGTGTCAGCTCAGACAATCTGTTTTTATTAAAAATTGCTTTACTTTAATTGAGTGTTTTTTTCAAAACTTCTGTATTATGCTCCATCATAGATATATAGCTTTCACCGCTGTCAAACTGCTCTTTTGAAAGATTGTGGCAGGAATAGAAAGTTTCAACCGATGTATCAGTTGCAGAAGCTACTGTTTCGGCAACCGAACCGTTGCTAAGCTCAATTTTCATAACTACGGGTATATGGTCACTGTTTACCTTGTCAATTAAAAAAGCTATCGTTGAGGCACTGGGCTCGGTTTCATCAGAGCACCCCGGAAATGCGGCATAGCATTTCAGTCCGTACTCCTTTGCAAAATATATCAGGGGAAATCTGTCACCAAATACAAGCTCTTTTCGTCTGGCTGTCTTTACTATATCCCTGAATTTTTCGTCAAGTCCGTTAAGCTTTTCAATATATGACTTTGTGTTCTCTTTATAGAATTTTTCGTTTTCCTTGTCAGCTTTGCATAATGCTTCGCTTATTGCATTTACCATTTTTACGGCATTTTTAGGAGATGTCCATATATGCTCATCTTTTTCGGGTTCATCGTCTTCGTCATAGTCTGTATCCGACTGCATACCCTCAGTTTTTTCTTCGTCCAGAGTATCGACAAAATCCATAAGTCTTATTACCTGTGTGTTCCCTGTATCAAGAGTTTCAAGAATGCTCTCTACCCACTCGTCACTTTCTCCGCCTATGTATAAGAAAACATCTGATGTTTCTATACTTATTATATCCGACGGTGCAGGCTCATAGGTATGGGTTTCTCCGCCCGGTTGTATCAGCATTTTTATGTTTGCCTTGTCCTTTGCTATTTCTCTGGAAAAATCATACTGCGGAAAATTTACCGCAACAATATTTATTTTTCCGTTATCCTCAGAAATCTCCTGAGTACAGCCTGTTGTGAACAATGATATACCCAAAATCAGTACAGACATAAGGCATAAAAATTTTTTCAATTTGTTTTCCCCCAATCAGACAATAAAAAAGTTTACTGCTCAGCTTTGGGGCGATTGCAGCCGCCTCGCAGCAAAGCTGCGAG
Source organism: uncultured Eubacteriales bacterium (assembly GCA_900316025.1). GTDB lineage: Bacteria > Bacillota > Clostridia > Oscillospirales > Acutalibacteraceae > CAG-964. Next base: position 11,784 of record ONBJ01000044.1, on the reverse strand, counting down.
GCGTTAAAGTGTCTTACGACACTTTAACATCAAAATACTTCGTATTTTGATGGCTGCAATCGCCCACCCTGCTCATATGATTATTCAATAATTCTTCTTATGGTATAGTAACCGCCTATATTTGTATCCCTGAGTACCATATAACCCTCGTCATATGCGTGTACTCTGCCGCCGTTGCCGTCATATATAGCAACGTGTCCGGGATAGCACAGTATATCGCCGGCCTTTGCTTCCTCTATACTGGGAACTTCAACACCTGCAAGATAAAGGTCTGTACGAACCCCCCACAGATTTACTCCGAACCTTTCATATACGGAACATACAAAGCCTGAGCAGTCAACGCCTGAACACAGGTCAGTACCGCCCCATATGTACGGAATTTTTCCGACATATCTCAGTGCCTCCTCAAGTACAGTATCGGCAGGAACAGGGTTTACAGGAACGTACACCCTTACACCCGGGGTATGAGTTACAATCGCCATAGTGTTTGCAGAGGTTATTTTACACGCTGAGGAAAGATATGTTCCGTCAGTTGTGGTACACACAACATCACATTCACCGTCACCGACTATTGTTACATTTCCGCCGTCATCGACCATAGCAACGTTTTCATCGGTACTGTGCCATCTTACTGCCTTGTTTGTAGTATTTTCGGGATATACCCATGCTGTAAGCAATACCGACTCCGTCTGAGGGCCGTTGAAGTCATAGGCTTCATAGTCAACATAAACCTCTTTTGCCTTTATTACATTCTCAACATAAATTTCGCACTGAGCAACAATATCGTTTTCGGTGACACAGGTTATTATCGCTGTACCCTCTCCTACAGATTTTACAAGACCGTTTTCCACAACTGCAACGCTTTCATCATCTGTTTTCCAGACAAGCTTTTTTTCCGTAATACCCTTACTCGGTGTCATTTTTGCATTGAGTTTAAGGAGTTGTCCTACAGATGTCATTTTATAGCTTTTTCTGTCAAGAGAAAGCTCTTTCGGAAAAACAGGCTCGGTAACGCATACGGTAAGACTTGCTTTTGTATCGTCAGCGGTATTGATACAGTTTATAACAGTCTTTCCCTTTGATACCGCTGTTATTTCTCCGTTTTTATCCACCTTTGCAATTTTATCATTGTCCGAAGTCCATTTAAGCTTGAATTTCTCTTTTTTCATACCGTCTGCAAACTTTACGCAATATGTTTCGGAGGATTTCAAAGCTATATTTTTATCCGCAAGCTTAAAGCTGCACTCCTTTTTTGTTTCTGTCGGCTTTTCTGTAGGCTTCTGTGCAGATTTCACCTTTACGGAATTTTTTAATGCTTCTGCATCTGCCGAAACAGCTCCCGATGATTTTTTTTCGGGTATTGCCGCCTTGCTGACAGTTACAGCTCCTGCTATAACCGCCGTAAAAGTTACTGCTGCCGCTATAAAGAATATTGTGACCGCCTTTCTGTTTTTACTTGAGATAATCAATCTTATTCTGTTCAGAATTTCCATACTCAAACACCTTATCTTCTTACATATTATAAAAAATATAGCATATAAAGCGGTTTTTATCAATATTTTTATGAACTTATTAAAACAGAGTTTACATTTTTGTAACCTTTTGCCAGCGTATACAAACCGTTTAACGGAGAATATTTTTCATATCATCTGGAATTTCGGAAGTTAATTTTATTTTTTCAAAGCTTACGGGGTGAACAAAACTGATTGTACCGCAGTGAAGTGCCTGTCTGTTTATATATTTCAGAGAACCTCCGTACATATCATCGCCTGCAAGAGGGTGCGATATATAGGACATATGAACTCTTATCTGATGAGTTCTTCCTGTTTCCAGAATGCATTCGATCATAGTATGACCATTTGAAAATTTTATCGGCTTATAGTGCGTGACTGCGTGTACACCTCCGACAGCTCCTGCTGTACGCTGGATTGTATGACCCTCAAGAATTGATATTGGTGCATCTACCGTCCCCTGATTTTCTATAAGACCCTCGCAGACTGCTGTATACAGTTTTTCTGTATTTCCTGAAAGATATGCAGCCGCATAGCTGTGCTTAGCTATAAGCACAAGTCCTGTTGTATCCTTATCAAGTCTGTTCAATGCCCTGAAACACGTATTCACACCATTTTTCATAAGATAAAATGAAACAGCATTTGCAAGTGTATCGCATATATGATTATGCGTGGGGTGTACGGGCATATTATAAGGCTTGTTTATAACCATAATATGCTCGTCCTCAAAAATTATATCAATAGGCATTTCTACAGGAATTATTTTGTTTTCGTCCTCGGGAAGCCTTATTCTTATGACATCGCCCTCATATATTTTATCTGTTGCTTTCAGAAGAGTTCCGTCCCTTGAAATACCCAGATTAATCTTTTTAAGAGCTGTAAGCAGTCTTGCTGATATTTTACAGTTTTTCCTGAGAAAATATTTAGCCTGTACATCATTACAGGTTTCGGGAACAGTAAATTTCAGTATTACCTCATTCACCTGAAATCACCACGGCTTTATGTACATTACCGCACAAATTAGCAAGACCTGCAATATGAAAATCAGCGGTATTCCAATCATAAATTTTTTCTTTTTTGTCTTGTGACGTACTGTTTTCATAGTTATGTACATTCCCAGAGAGCCGCCTATTGCCGAAATAATCAGAAGAGTACTTTCTTTAACTCTCCACGAATGCACAACTGCTTTCTTCTTATCGTAAACTGTCACAGCGACTGCAACTATATTGATAAAAACGAAATATATTAAAATAATGATTTCGACTGTCAGTTTCAACTTTCAATCTCTCCAATCTTAAAGTTTAGGTCAAGCCTTTTCAAAGGCTTGCGGTTTCCAAAGGCGGAGCCTTTGGTGGGATTTTTAAGGGCAAAGCCCTTAAACACAAAAAGGCGGAGTCTGTGGCGTGATTTTTAAGGCAAAGCCCTTAAACTAAAAAAAGTTTGTTCAAAGTCTGAATAAAGCCTGCCAATGTTAAATATAAATCTAGTAATGAAGAAAAAAGTTCGGGAAAGGAACAGATAAATATGTTTGTATTTAAAATAAAAGGAAACAAAATATGGATTACCGCAATCGCAATACTTTTTGCCGTAACACTGACAACAACTGTTATTCACATATTCAGAAATAATTCAGACAATAACAATATTCTTTCACAGGCAGCATCGACAAAAGCAGAAACAAGTATCAATACATTCAGAATAAACGTAAATGGTATGCGTGGAGTATGGATACCATTTATGTCGCTTGATACAAATCAGCACAGCGAAAGTTCCTTTAAAAATAATTTTGACAGTCTGGCGGAAACTGCAAAAAACAATAAAATAAATACCCTTATAGTACATATAAGACCTTTTTCCGATGCACTTTATAATTCCGATATATTCCCGACCTCGCATATTCTTTCAGGTACTCAGGGTGAGGACGTGGAGTATGACGCACTGGAATATATGATTGAAAAAACTCACGAAAAAGGTATGAAATTCCATGCGTGGATAAATCCGTACAGAATAAAGACAAGCGATACACCTTCCGAACTTTCTGATAACGGAATTATGAGCAGATTTTCGGACGATGATATAATAGAATATGACGGAGGAATATATATAAATCCGTCCTCAGCAAAGGGCAGGGGCATAATAATAGACGGCATAAGGGAAATAGTTGAAAATTATGACGTTGACGGAATACAGTTTGATGATTATTTCTATCCGTCATCAAACAAAAGCCTTGATATATCGTCATACAGGGAATATATATCCGACCTTGATTCAGGCTCTGAGGCTATGAGCCATTCGGAGTGGAGAAAAGCACAGGTCAATATGCTGATAAGCAGTGTCTACAGCAGTATAAAACAGATAAAACCTGATGTCATATTCGGAGTTTCTCCGCAGGGCAACATAGGCAACTGTTCCGATATAGGTGCTGATGTCGGACTTTGGTGTCAGAATGAGGGGTATGCAGACTATATATGCCCTCAGGCTTACGTAAATTTTGAACATTCCTTTCTTCCATTTGATAAAATGATTTCCCAGTGGAAAGAGCTGGCAGAAAATAACAAAACCTCACTTTGTGTCGGACTTGCCCTTTATAAAGCAAATGACGAAAGCTATGATGACGGGAGCTGGAAAAACAGCAGCAGTATTCTGAAACGTGAGGTTGAGTACTGCCGAAAAAACGGTATAGACAACTTCATAATCTATGATATTGATTATCTGGACGAAAAGAACACCGAAGATGAAGTCAAAAACCTGTTATCGGTATTTTAGGAAGCTTATTCTGATACAGGCAGTAAGTTTGTGCATACGCTCAGGCTGCGGCGATTGCAGCACACGGAAGCGAAAGCTTCCGTGTGAAATTCAAAGCATAGCTTTGAATTTATGTAAAAAGCTATGCTTTTTACATCTGCAATCGCCGCCTGCGAAGCCGCAGACCTATGGCTGCAATATACATGTACAGCTTCCGTTTTCAGCACCCGTAATTATTACGCTGCGTATCATATTTGACAAATTTTCATCGTTACTGCATTGTACAATAACTTTTGTATAATTCATTGTATGACCTTCAAAGAAGCCGTTTTTAACTCGTTCAAACAGGACAGCTTCTGTTTTTCCGATTTGACTTTCCAGAAATTTCTGTGTTGTATTATTGGTAAGCTCAATCATAGTTGTACAGCGTATATTTTTAATATTTTCAGGTATCTGATTTTCGGCTTTGTCGGCAGACGTACCGGGTCGTCTTGAATATGCGAAAATATGAGCCTTGGCAAATGCTGTTTTTTCTGCAAATTTAAGTGACTGCTCAAATTCTTCCTGAGTTTCTCCCGGAAAACCTACCATAATATCTGTGGTTATGGAACAGTTTTCAAAAGCATTTCTGAGATTTTTCACAATTTCGGAATATTCCTGAGTTGTATAATGTCTGTTCATTCTTTTAAGAGTTGCGTCACAGCCGCTCTGAAGCGAAAGATGAAACTGCGGACAAAGCTTACGTAACTTTGTAAGTCTTTCTATTGTGTCAATATCCATTCTTTCAGGTTCGAGCGAGCCTAAGCGTACACGCTCAATTCCTTCAACTGAGCAGGCAGCTTCGACTGCATCTGCCAGATTTATTCCGAACTCCTGACCGTATGCCGAAAGATTTATTCCCACAAGGACAACCTCTTTAAAGCCTTTTTGGCTCAACTTTGACAATTCACTTTGAATTTCGGACAAAGGCTTTGAGCGTACTCTGCCTCTTGCATAGGGAATAATACAGTATGAACAGAAACGGTTGCAGCCGTCCTCAATTTTAACGAATGCACGTGTTCTTTCCGTAAAGCCCTCCAGTGATATATTTTCAAATTTTTCGTTGCTGTCGTGTGCAGGAACATCAACAATGCGTGTTTTTTCCATAAGAAATTTCTGAATTGAGGGAACAACGGAAATTCTCGATTTATTTCCCAGTACAACGTCAGCCTCGGCAAAGCGTACATCGTCAGGAAAAGCCTGCGGCATACAGCCTGTCAGAACAAGAATACAGTGAGGATTTTCTCTCCTTATTCTGTGCATAAGCTTTACGGCTTTGCTGTCGCTTGCAGCCGTGACGGTACACGAATTTACAATAACAATATCTGCATCGGTATATGACTTTGAATATTCAAATCCGCTGTTTTCAAGCCTTTCAAGCATAGCCTGCGACTCATACTGATTGACCTTGCAGCCCAGTGTAAATATGTGAAACTTCATAAAAAAACCTGCTTTCTCCAAATTTTACATAATATTTAAATATGTTGACAAATTATATGTGCATATAAAAAAACGTATCAATATTATGCAAGCTGATTGATTTTAAAGAAAATAAGTGATAAAATAAAGAATATTCATTTAGGAGGAACCATCTATGTATTTTACGACTATTTACATTCCTGACATTGCCACTGCAAGGAGGTTTGTTGATGTAATGGAAAGGTATCCCGATATACATATGTCTATAAAAAGCGATAATCTCGAGATTGACCCACACTCCATTATGGGAGTACTTAGCCTTGACCTTAACAGGAAGCTTACGCTTCAGACAACAGATAATATGCCGTCCCAGTTAAAAAAGGAGCTTCTTCCCTTTACAGTAGATTCGGAATGATGACAATTTTTTCAATCAGGAATTAGTATAAGGTTTAAAGCGTTAAAAGTCAATATTGCGTTTACATTACGCATTCAGGAGCTTGTTTTTCTGGCTCTGTAATAACGGATTTTAAAAATAAAACGGCACAAGGGTACTTTTCAATACCTTTGTGCCGCTTTCATTTTATAAATCTTCAAATACAGACTACTCTGCCGAATCCTCATCAGAATCAAGCAGCTTGTACAAAAGACGATAAAGGGTAACTGCCTCCTCTGATGTAAGCCCGAGAAACTTTGAAACTTTTTCGGGAACTCTGACCGCCTTGTCACGCAGTCTTTGCCCCTCCTCAGTAACATCAACGAGCAAAACTCTTTCATCCTTTAAAGAACGGTGTCTGTATACATAACCCTTAGACTCCAAACTCTTCAAAACCGGTGTAAGCGTACCGGAGTCAAGATACAGCTTAGCACCCAGCTCTTTTACATTGATGGCCTTTTTTTCCCACATAACCATCATTACAATGTACTGTGTGTAGGTAAGATTAAGCTCGTCCAGATACGGGCGGTACTTCTTTACTACCTCTCTAGAGCAGGCATACAGCGGAAAACAGAGCTGATTTTCCAACCGTTGCGTCTCATAAATCTCACTCATTCTAAATTCTCCTAAAACAATAAAAACTTACGAGGACAAATATCCTCCTTTACAATATTCCCATTTTGATTATAATACTTGATGAAGATTTTTACAAGATATTTTTTGAAATATTATAAATTTTACAAAATTATATGTATAATTATATTAATTATACACAACAATCTATTTCACGCAGACCTGATACCTATGTCTGTTGCCGCTGTATGCAATATATTTTGTAAAAGTTCACTTCATATCGGAACTTTTACCTATGCAGGTACAAAAATATATAAATCATCAGTTTGACATTCAAAAAAAATTTTAGTATACTGCCTCTAAGGCGGTGGGATGAATTGCCCGTCAGCCGCAAGGCTGACTTTTTTCCTTGACTTATGGCTCTGTTTATGCTATGTTTGAGTAAAGAGGTGAGAACAAGATGAACAAAGCCTACAAATTCAGGATATATCCGAATGAAGAACAAAAAATACTGATAGCAAAGACATTTGGTTGTGTCAGATTTATCTATAATAAAATGCTTGGGGATAAAATAGAGTACTATCATCAAACAAAAGAAAAACTGAATAATACTCCTGCACAGTACAAAACTGAATTTGAGTGGCTGAAAGAAGTAGATAGTCTTGCTCTTGCCAATGCACAGATGAATTTGCAGGATGCGTATAATAACTTTTTCAGAGATAAGAAAGTGGGTTCCCCTAAGTCCAAGTCAAAAAAAGGCAGTAAAAGAAGTTATACGACAAATTGTGTAAATGGAAATATCATAGTTAGTGATGGTATGATAAGACTTCCGAAATTAGGTTTTGTCAAAATGAAACAACACAGAAACATACCTGATGATTATAAACTGAAATCTGTTACTGTTAGTCAGAACGCAAGCGGTAAATATTTTGCAAGTATTCTTTTTGAGTACGAAGAAGAAATCACAGAAAAAAACTTGAAATATTTATCGGTCTGGATTTTTCTATGCACGAATTATATGTTGACAACAACGGTAATTGCCCACAGTTTCCGAGATATTACAGACTGTCCGAAAAGAAACTGAAAAGAGAACAAAGAAAGTTATCAAAAATGGTGAAAGGTTCAAAGAACAGAGAAAAACAGCATATCAAAGTTGCTAAACTGCATGAAAAGGTTGCCAACCAAAGAAAGGATTTTCTGCACAAGCAGTCAAGACAGATAGCCAATGCCTATGATTGTGTGTATTGAAAATCTGAATATGCAGGCTATGGCACAGTCACTGAATTTCGGTAAATCCGTTTCAGACAACGGTTGGGGAATGTTCACAGCATTTCTGAAATACAAGTTAGAGGAACTTGGAAAAAGACTTGTAAAAATAGATAAGTTTTTTGCAAGTTCACAGATTTGCAGTGCTTGTGGATACCAAAATCCCGATACAAAAGATTTGTCTGTTCGGGAATGGATTTGTCCATGCTGTCAGACACACCATAACAGAGATGTAAACGCTGCTGTAAACATACGAAATGAAGGTATGAGAATAGCGTTAGCATAAAAATAAAACAAGAACCGTGGGACACACGGGGATAGCTCGTTGATACTGTACAGACTGCTGTACTTGAACGAGAAGCCCCCGCTTCTAAGCGTTAGCGTAAGCGGCGGGAGTATGTCACTTTTTGTTCCCAGCAGAAATCTATAAAACCTGAAATAAAAATAAGGAGTGAGTAAAAATTGGCAAAGAGTTCTTCAAAGGGAAATTGTTATATTTGCGGTAAAACACTTACAAAAACAGGAGCAAAACGTCATCTGCTTTCCCATGAATATATTGGTGAAAATAGTGAAGCATGTCGCTTAATTAAAATTGAATATGTTTACGACAGTGATTACTGGTTATATATTGATATGCCGTTCACTGCGTCCCTGCGTTCGCTGGACAAGTTTCTGAGGGATATATGGCTGGAATGCTGCGGACATATGAGTGCATTTTATGTCGGTATGTATGAAAAAGTCGGTATGAATAAAAAGATTGGGATGATTTCTGAGGGAAGTGTTCTCAGGTATGATTATGACTTTGGTTCGACAACCGAACTGAAAATTTCATTTGTCGGAACTATCACCAGAAAAAAGCAAAAATCTGCCGTAAGACTGCTTATCAGAAACGAAGCCCCTGATTATACCTGCAGTGTCTGCGGAAAAAAAGCAGAAAGTATTTGTACGGAATGTATTTATGAAACTGAAAATCCTTTTTTCTGTGAAGAATGTGAAAAATCGCACTGTGATGAAACAGAACATTATACTCTTCCTGTTGTCAATTCTCCACGAATGGGTGTATGCGGCTATGCCGGAGAGTACGATAACTATACTTTCAATCCTGATGACTATAAAAATTCAAAATAAATATTCTGTGTTTTTGCAGTATATTTTGGAAATCCATAGTATGCCCTGATAACATTTTTACAATACTTAAAGGTCAGATGCCCGTCAATGAGCATCTGACCTTCTTGATTTTTATTCTGATTAAATTTTACATAGCCTTTTTAAGTTCACGGAAATCCTTGAGAGCCTGCTGTCCTATTTTTATGATTTTTTTGATGTTTATGGAATTAGTACCTTTTTCACGAGGCTTAAAGCTTATCTCTTTAAATGTTACCCTGTCCTTATAGTAAACAAAATAAGTAGTCATCATAATGTTAGGAAGATTATAGTCAGGCTTAAGTTTACCGAGATATTTGCTTAACTTATCGGCTCTCATAAGACGGAAAGGTGCATTTGCATCGGGAACTTTTACACCAAAATAATGTTTTACCAGCATACATACAACCTTTTCGACAAAGGCTCTTGACTTTCCGTCCCCACGGACGGTTCTGTTGCCGAATATGGCATCATAATTATCTTTTTCATTCCAGAAAGCTTCAAATTCATCAGGGTTTGTCTGACCGTCCGAATCAGTCTGGAATATCCAGTCAGCACCGTTTTTTACTGCGTAATCATAAGCAAAAATAACTGTTGAACCATGTCCTCCGTTGGGCTTTGTCAAAGGTATGAACAAAGGGTGAGTTTCAGCGTATTCCTGCATCATTTTGTAGGTATTATCCTTACTGCCGTCATTTACTACAACCAACCTTGAACTTCCTGTCTTATTGTGTTTTTCAATAACAGGATACCACGAGTCAAGAGTGGTTTTTATATTTGCTTCCTCATTATAAGCTGGCATAACTATGTATAATACATCTGACATACTATTTTCCTCTGCTTCCTTTATTTCTTTATTTTTTTACATAAACATTAAAATCAGCATATTCTTCAAGTCTGTAAATTCCCTCTTCACATTTGCTGTCCAAGTAGCTTACAAAAGTTTTATAAATGGGGGATGTAGTAGTATAATATTCGTAATTAGCTTTATCAATAACGATATAATCTGAAAGATTTTCCTCGAACTCTGCAATAAATTCTTCATAAATACTATTATCCATATCGACAGGTGGGAACTGATAGAAATACTTATTGTTTGTACGACGATTATAATCAATGTAGTAAGCTGCAACGTTTCCTGTAAACAGTACATCATCTGTTTCTTTGGTATTTGTATGTAAATATTGAGAAATATTACTTTCTTCAACAGGCGATTTCAACGCCGAATATGAATTATACAAAAAATTCGCAAATATACCAAAAACAGATAAAATTACAGCCGATACAAGTACACTTGTTTTCTTGATACAAGTACTTGTATCTTTTGTTTTTTCCATAAAAGGTAAAAGTGATAAAACTGTAGGTATCAAAAAGAAAGGAACAAGTATAATATAATAATGCCTGAAGCTTTGTCCGCTTACAGACGCTGACAGAAGAGCCAAAAGAAAAGTAAAAATATTAATCCACGAAATTTTACTTTTGAAGTTTGCAGTTAAAGAATAAACAATAAAAAAGTTCGGAACAATGCCTGAAAGAGATATAAATGACAGTGTAAACGGAATAATGTTTTTAATGCCTCCACCTGAAGATGTATAATGGATATTAAATATAAAATAATATCTAATCATATATTCCAATGAATTGGTTAATAACAAATACACCATAACAGGAACGAATAATGTTATACATCCGATAATGAATAAAACAGCACATTTTATTATTTCAGGACTTCTTTTATTCTTTATAAAGTAAATTACTACAGCCAGCAACAAGGCTGCCCATAATCCGACCATATTGACTCTTAAAAAGAAAACTGTCGCAAAACTAAACCCAATGGCAATAATATGCCAGTTCTTATAATTTTCTGTAACAAAAAACTTTATTACAAAGTATAAAGACAGTGCAATCCATGGCAGAGCATATTCTTCGGTAAGGTTACCGACATTCTCATAGAAAAAGAAAGGTGAAGAAACTATGTCCCAAACAATAAAGACTGACAAGTAACATATAACCTTACTTTTTGTAAAAAGGCAGGAGATACGATAAAAAATTAATGATGTAAAAAAAATATTCAGAAGCTCGATAATCCAAACGCCGATTTTGTTACCAAATCCTATTAAATATCCTAAATATTCAATAAAATAAAGTACAACTCCCTTATGGTCAAACAAATCCCTATACGGAACAGAACCATGGAGCATTTCTCTTCCTATGTATAAAAATAACGATGAATCTGTTCCAGAGGACAGATTGTTAAAGGGGGACAATGCTAATGTAATTGCAAACAAAAAGGAGATAGCAAAACAAATTATAAACGGAACAATATGTTTCATAATTCTGTAATTTGATAAATACTTTTCTATAGTATCTTCTCTTTTGTAGGCAATCAACGCTAAAACAAAAAAGCTTAGTGAAGAAATTATTTCCATTGGTAACCTCTTTAAAAATATATAAAACTATAAAATACCTCTTTAGCATACATCAAAAATCGAAAGCAGTCAACTCATTTTGGAAAAATTTCGACAGTGTGAACAAATTTTCTGAATTTAAGTGTACAACGTACACAAGCATTTTTTAAGGAATAGCGACAAGACATATTGTCCTGCTTATTATGTGCAGTAAAGCGTGTGAGAGCATTGCATACTGAATACCGTA